>JAFGFE010000035.1 GCA_016931225.1 Candidatus Zymogenaceae bacterium | reverse complement strand
TTTTGGCTAATCCATCTTAACAGGAAGACCGTGACTCGTCTTCTATTTACTCGTCACCTGTCAACACTTTTAGTGACTAGGGCATATGAATAAAAAAGGGGGATTTCTCCCCCTTTTTTAAGTATCGGTATCACTGCAACCTACAGCCCCAAGTCCTCCTTCCAGAACTTGCTTCCTTCCTCGGGAAGGACCGTCTCCGCGGTTTCCTCCGGCAGGCTGTCCGGCTTGAAACACTCGATGACCGATTCCATGGATTCATCCGTGACCGGGCCTCCGGTCTCCGGATCAATGTGGGCGAAGATCACCCCCTCAGGAATCGGGAATACCTCCACCGGCATGTCCTTGACCGCCTCTTTCATATAGGCAAGCCAGATGGGCGAGGCCGCCTTTGAGCCGGTCTCATATTTCCCCAGGCTCTTCTCGTCGTCGAATCCGACCCACACACCGGTGTTGAGCTGGGGGACGAATCCCATGAACCACGCGTCGATGTAGTCGTTGGTGGTGCCTGTTTTCCCCGCGGCGGGCCGGCCGATGGCCTTTACCCGGGTGCCGGTACCGGAGTTGACGACGCTCTCCATGAGGCTTGTCATGATGTACGCCGTCTCCTCGCTGATGACCCGCTCCATCTTCGGCATGTTCTCCTCGATGACGTTGCCGTCTCTATCGATGACCTTGGTGACGTAGATCGGCTCCACACGATAGCCGCCGTTGTTGAAGACGGCGAAGGCGGCGTTCAGCTCCACCAGCGAGACGCCGCATGCCCCCAGGGCAATGGACGGCACGGCGTCAAGGGGAGATGATATCCCCAATCGCTTCGCGTAATCCACCACGTAGTCCGGTCCGATGTCGAAGACGATCTTGACCGAGACGATATTGCGGGAGAGCATTAACGCCTTTCTGAGGGTCGTGGGTCCGTAAAACTTGCCGTCGTAGTTTTTCGGCTTCCAAAGGCCGCCGGAGGAGTACTTGTCCTTATAGACGACCGGCGTGTCGTAGATGACCGTTGCGGGGGTGTAGCCCTTGTCAAGGGCCGCCGCATATATGATCGGCTTGAAGGAGGAGCCGGGCTGGCGCCTGGACTGTGTGCCGCGGTTGAACTCACTGCGGTTGAAATCATAGCCGCCCACCAGAACCCGGATGTATCCGGTATCCGGCTCCATGGAGACGATAGCCCCCTCGACCTGCGGCTCCTGATCCAGGGAGAGGGTGTATGTGTCGTTTTCCTCGTCGTAGGATTTGATTTTGACCAGGATCACGTCCCCGTCATTGAGGGCCGAAGACGGCTTTGAGATATTTCCATAGACCCCGGACGTATCGAATTTATGGGCCCAGTCCATGTCGGAAAGGGCGATGGTGCCCGTGGCGGTGCCCAGATCGACGGTGACCTTCTTGTTGGTGTCGTCTACCTTGGTGACGAGGCCCGAATAGGTCTCACCCTCGACGAACGGCTCCTCGCCGTACTTCTCCACCAGCCCCGCCAGGAATTCTTCAGCGGCCTCATCCTGGAGGTTATCGGTCGCCCCCCGCCATCCCTGCCGCTTGTCAAGCTCCTTGAGGCCCTCACTCAGTGCGTTGCTGGCGTATTTCTGAAATTCCGGGTTGACCGTTGTATAGATAGACAATCCCTCGCGATAGAGCGTGGTGGAGCCGTATTTCGTCTCTATGTAGCGCCGGACATGCTCGGTGAAATAGGGGGTTTCCTCCCGGGTATAGTTTCGAGGCTTGATCAGTTCGATCTCCGTTGCCAGGGCCTCTTCCCGCATCTCCTCGGTGATGTACTTTTCTTTGACCATCATATCCAGCACGTACGCCTGGCGCTCCTTGGCCTTTTCCCAGTGTCGGTAGGGAGAAAAGCGGTCGGGTGCCTTGGGAAGGCCTGCAAGTAAAGTGCACTCGGCCAGGTTTAATTCACTGACGTGCTTGTTGTAATACACCTCCGAGGCCGCCTCGACGCCGTAGGCGCCGTATCCCAGATATATCTGGTTCAGGTAGAGATAGAGAATCTCCTCCTTGGTCAGGTAATTCTCGATGCGATAGGCAAGGATGGCCTCTTTGATCTTTCGCGAGATATCCACGGTGGGCGTGAGCAGCAGCGTTTTAATGAGCTGCTGGGTGATGGTACTGCCCCCCTCTACGACTCGTCCCGCCTGGATGTTGTGGATAAATGCACGAATGATGCCTCTGATGTCGATACCGGGATGCTCGAAGAAATCGTCGTCCTCGGCTGCCACAAAGGCCAGCACCATCATTTTCGGTATCTCTTCGTACTCCACCACGACCCTGCGTTCCAGGAAGTATTCCCCTACCAGAGACCCGTCGTACGCATATACCTTCGTGATAATGCTGGGACGGTAATCCTTCAGAGCCGTCACACTCGGGAGATCCCGGGAGAAGTAGAGATACACCCCCAGGACCGTCGATGAGACGAGCACCAGAAACACCAGTGTGATGGAGAGGAAGATCAAGAGGGCCATGCGCCGCCGCTGGGACGAATCCTGGGCGAGCCTATACAGATTATCTTCTGATGCGCGATATCCTCGTGACCGTTTCATCGGTTTGTTATATCCATTATTGTTTTTGTAGTGTTTATGCCAATAATTGTACTCCTCCATACGGGAGTACGCAACCCCAATCAAACATTTGACATGTAAACGGGGTGAATGTTCCTGTGAAAGGATATGCTCCGAATAGAACGAGGCGGTCTACAGCATGATCGTGATATACGCCTCTTCTTTCAAGTCCTCAATCCACTTCTCGAAAAAATACATTGTGCGCTCATTGGTCAGGACGTACTCGATTTCATCACGCACATCATCCACCGTGACGCCGCCGGGAATCGGGCGCTTATCGGTTAGCTTCAGAATGAGCAGGGTATTCTGAACCGTCAAGACTTCCGAGACCTCGCCGACTTTCATCGTGGAGAGAAACGCCAAGAGGCCCGGTTCCATCTCGCCGGGATTCAGCCAGCCGAGATCGCCTCCTTCTTCGGCGCTGGGGGAGATTGAGTACTCCTTGGCCAGGGCCGCAAAGTCCTCTCCCGCCATCGCTCTTTTTCGCACCTTTTCAACTTCACTTACCAGGGCGTTTATCGTGGTGGCATCCGCATCGGGGGATACTCCCATGATGATTTCGCTGATGCGGAATTCCGCCAGATCCTGGTATTCGTCCTTGTGCTCGTTAAAATACGTGTTGACGTCCTCATCGGTAATGATGATATGGGATCCCAGCTTTTTTGCGATGAGGCGTTCTTTCTTGATGGTATATTCGACCTCTTTCTCGTACTCGGCGTATGTCATGTCGTTTTCCGCCAGGATTTCCATCAATTGCGCCTTGGTAAGCCCGTTCACCTCCATCTGTTGTTCGATGGCGTCATCCACGTCGTCTCTTGTCACTTCGATGCCGTATGCCCTGACCGCATCGTTCAGAAGTGCTTTGGCGATAAGCTGTTGGAGGATGATCTCCCGGGCCTCGGCGACGGTCATGCCGTTTTTGAGCACTCGGTCGGGATCGCCGGTTACATCGTCTCCCCCCTCTTCAAAGAGATCGCTCATGGTTATGACTTCATCGTTCACCAGGGCGATGACTCGATCCGATATCTCCACGGCGGATGATTGTATCGGTGCAATGACGGCCGTCAGGAGAAAGAGGGTGCCGATGGTGTATGCGATGATTGTACGTACATCTGGTGTTTTTGTTTTGACTGCAAATGCTTTCATAAAAGAGTATGCCTCCTGTTTTCGTTCCGATGGATTGAACGATCAGAACGTAATGTCGTCCAATACCGACGGATTGATTTCTATCTGTGCTCGTTCCTTGATTTCAGAGAACCACATGCCGTATTCTTCCTCGGCCTTGATTCTCTTCAATTTATCGATGATTTCAGGGGTAGCTTCCTCAAGGGTCATATCTTTGGCCGGGGATTTTTCCAGAACCTTGAAAATGTGAAAACCATACGGGCTTTCCACGACATTGCTGAGCTTGCCCGGTTCCATCTCGAAGACGATTTCGAAGTCCGGGGGCATTTCATCCCGTGAGAAAAATCCGAGGTCTCCCCCCCGGGCCGAATCCGGGGATATGGAGTGAACGGTGGCAAGGCTCGAAAAATCGGCACCATTTTCGAGCTCCGTGAGAAGCGATTCCGCCTCATCCAATGTTTCGACCATTATCTGGAGGGCATGGACCTTCTCATCGGCGCTGTAGTCGTCTCTGTTTTCCTCGTAATATGCCTCTATATCCTCCGGTGTTATCTCTATTTCCGTTGTCAGGGCGGATTCGACCAGTTTCTCCAAGAGCAGCTTGTATTCAATTTCTCCGCGCCACTGATCCAGATCAATATTGCCGCTCTTTACCTGCGCGTCGAATGTCTCCCTGTCTGGATATTCGTCGATGATGCGATTTACGGCTTCGTCTATCTCCTCATCGGTCACCGTTATCCCCAGGGCCTCCGCCTCGGCGACCAGGAGTTTTCTGTCTATCAGCTGATTGAGGAGGTTCAGCTTCATCATCCGCGCCTGGTCTTCGTTGAGGGGGGTATCTTCGCTCAGTTCGGTTTTCAGGCTTGTGAGGGCCGCGGTGAAATCCGAAACGGTAATATCGACGTCGTTGACCGTGGCAACTACCTCGCCCTTGGATATGGGGACGGATGCCTTTTCGCATCCCAGAGGAGCGAAAAGTAAAGACAGCGAAATGACAATCGCTGCGGTCCACACAGCCTTCATGGCATATGATCTCATGGTATTATCCCAGTTCTTCAAGCAATGTTTCGTTGATTTTTACATCCACCTCGTCTTCCAGACCGTGGATGAAGCTTTCGAACAGCTCCTTTTCTTTCTGGTCCGAGAGAACCTCCCTGATGGTTTCCTTGACCTCGTCGTAAGGCTTGACGATGGTGGTTTTCGGCGTGTCGAGGCGAATAATGTGATAGCCGAATTCGGTCTCTATGATGGGGCTGATGTCCCCCTCTTTTTCCAGGGAAAAGAGGGCCTCTTCAAATTCAGGCATCATCTGGCCCCGGGTGATCACGCCCAGGACTCCCCCTTTATCGGCTCCGGGGCCGAAGGAATACTCGGTGGCGAGATCATTGAAATTTCTTCCCCGATCAATCAATGCGAGAACATTTTCTGCGTCTTCCCGGGTTTTGACAAGGATGTGACTGGCCTCCACGGTTTCGGTGGTGAAATCATTGAGGTTGTTCGTGTAATATTCCTTGATTTCCGCCTCGGTGACGATTATTTTACCGGAAAATTTCCTTTCTAGCATTTCACTGATAAGGAGATTCGATTTGTATGTTTCAATCTTGTATTGAATCGACTCGTCGTATTCCAGGCCCATCCTGACCGCTTCCTGCAGCAGGAGTTCGCGGCGAATCAGGCGATATACGAATTCTTGTTTTTCCTCCGGGGTATTTATTGATGCGCGGGTATGTTCCGGAAGATTATCGAATTCCTCGAGATACTCATCCACGGTGATGATCTTACCGTCATATCGGGCCACCACATTATCCTGTCCGCATCCGGCAAGAGCGCCGAGACATGTAAACAGAATGATGATGAATGGTTTCGTATGATTCATCATCCGGAAAATATGTCTTATCCTAAAAATTATATCCTTAAGAAATAACATATCCGGATAGTCTTTGCAATAGATTTTTCACCGCCGGGAGCAGGCCGTTTTGCTCCGTCCCGTCGAGGGAATAAAAGAGTACGCCTGTGGGAGTAATCCGATACAGTGTCGGGTGTTCCTCTACGAGGTCGACCAGGCGGTTCGTATCGAGGACGATATCGGGATGAAAGGCGGCGTGCACCGTCTTGTTTTGATATCCCAGGGTAATGATGCCGCAGTGTGCCGCCCGCCTGCGTATTTCCATCAGATCGATGATCTTGATCATCTCTTCGGGCATGGGGCCGAATCGATCGGATATCTCGGTTGTGATGTCGTTGAGTTCGGCGTCGTCTCCGGCGTTTATGAGGCGGCGGTACATAATCAACCGCTGCTGGGAGTCCGGGATGTAGGATTCCGGGATGTAGGCGGTCACGGGGAGGTTGATTTCCGGCTCGATGTGTATCTGTTCGTGTTCGCCCTTAATGGACTGAATGGCTTCCTGTACCATTTCCATGTAGAGATCGAATCCGACGGCGTTGATGTGCCCCGATTGATCCCTGCCCAAAAGATTCCCCGCACCCCGGATTTCCAGGTCGTGAGAGGCAATCTTGAAGCCCGAGCCGAGCTCGGTAAAGCGGCTGATGGCGCTCAGTCGCTTTCTCGCGTCGTCTGTGATGGTCTGGGCGCCGGGAACCAGGAGGTATGCATAGGCCCTGAGGTGTGACCGTCCAACCCGGCCCCGCATCTGGTAAAGCTGGGCGAGGCCGAACATGTCGGCCCTGTTGATGATGATGGTATTCGCCGTCGGAATATCCAGCCCGGACTCAATAATCGCGGTGCTGACGAGAATATCCAGCTCGTGATCGATGAACTCGATCATGACCCGCTCAAGTTCATCTTCGGCCATCTGGCCGTGGGCGGTTCCTATTCGAACGCCGGGGAGTATCTTTTCCAGGTGGTGTCTGATGCCGTCGATGGTCCGTATCCGATTGTGGACGAAAAAGACCTGGCCGCCCCGATCCAACTCCCTGAGAACCGCCTCCTTGATGACGTCTGAATCGAATTCCGAGATATACGTTTTTACCGAGAGACGATTCGGCGGCGGGGTGTTGATTATGGAGAGGTCCCGAAGGCCCGCCAGGGACATGGAGAGGGTGCGGGGGATGGGGGTGGCGGTCATGGAGAGCACGTCAAGCTGGGTCTTGAGATGCAGAAGTTTTTCCTTGTGGGCGACGCCGAAGCGGTGTTCTTCATCCACGATCAACAGCCCCAAATTGGGGAAGACAATATCCTTCGACAGAAGGCGATGGGTGCCGATGATGATATCGGTTTTTCCCTGGTTAATGTCGGAGACCGTCTGTTTCTGCTCTTTTGGAGAGAGAAATCTGGAGAGCATGCCGATGGTGACCGGGTAATCGGAGAACCGCTCCTGAAACGTCAGGTAATGCTGTTCCGCGAGGATCGTGGTGGGGGCGATGACGGCCACCTGTGTGCCGTCCATCACCGCCAGGAAGGCCGCCCGCATGGCCACCTCGGTTTT
This sequence comes from Candidatus Zymogenaceae bacterium, assembly GCA_016931225.1. Lineage (NCBI taxonomy): Bacteria > Deltaproteobacteria > Candidatus Zymogeniales > Candidatus Zymogenaceae > Candidatus Zymogenaceae bacterium. The sequence continues at coordinate 205,124 of JAFGFE010000035.1, read as the reverse complement.
TCCGTATCCCACATCTCCCGCCACCAGCCGGTTCATGGGCTCCGTGCAGGTCATATCACGAATGATGTCCTCCATCACCGCCAGTTGATCGGGGGTCTCCGTATAGGGAAACGACGCCTCAAACTCACTGAATGCGCTGTCCGGAAAAGAAAACGCGTGTCCCGGCAGCGCCTTTCGGGCGGCGTAGAGACGAGCCAGTTCCGCAGCCATCTCCATGACCTCCCGCCTCACCTTTTTGCGGGAGCGCTCCCACGCATCGCTGCCCAGCTTGTCCAGCCGGGGACGGGAATCCTCACCCCCCCGGAAACGGTGAACCAGAGAGATATTGTTGACCGGTATATAGAGCTTGTCGCCGTCGGCGTATTCCAGGTGGAGGAAATCCGCGATGATGTCCATGACGGTCAGGTTGACGAGTCCCCGAAACAGGCCGATACCGAACCGGGAGTGTACCACATAATCGCCGGGGGAGAGGGGGTCCGACGGGGTGAGGGCCTCCCCCGCCTCTGGTCGCCGGGGGGGCTTCCCCTTCATCTTGGCGCCGAAGATCTCCTCCTCGGTGATGACGACGATTCTCCCCGATGTCTCCTCGAAGCCCTCTCTCAGTCCTCCGACGAGGATGGATGCCGGTTCGTCCGCGGCGAGCCATTCACAAAAAGAGAGGGTGGATACCGGCATGTGAATGTCGTGGTCGGCGAGGAGCCGGGCCATCCGTCGTCCCTGGGTCTCGGTCAGGCATACCAGGGCGATACGTTTGGAATCCGTGAGGTCGCCGGTGATTTTCAGAGCCAGGGGGGTCAGGACCGACTCTCCCCTCACGGTCTTTCCGACATGCTCCCGGATGGCACGGTGATCGGCGATATCGACTGACAGGGTGCCGTCTCGGGCATCGGTGATGATCGGATTGATTTCAAGGAGTGACGCACGATGGGTGTATTCCTCCCATTCGTCATGGTGTATGAAGAGTTCTTCCGGGGGAAGAGACGGGTCTTTTCTCTGTATGGCGCGGTCATAGTTGCGATGGGCCGCGGCCAGGTACTGCTCGATTTCCGCCGATATCGTCTCGGGCTCGTCAAGGAAAATCAGGGTGTCGTCGGGTAGGTAATCGAGCAGGGTGTCCGAGCCGTCCATGAACGCCGGAAACTGCATGGCGAGGCCTGCGGGAACCTGGTAGCCTTCAATCGATTGGATGAGTTCCCGAACCCGCTTGAGGGACGAGTGGTGCTGTCCGGAAAAGAAGCGGATCCAACGCATGCCCCGGCTCTTCGATTCGTCGTCGAGCAGCAGCTCCGATGCGGGAACAATCTTTACTCTGTTTATGGAGTCGACGGATCGCTGTGAGAGGGGATCGAAGGGGCGAAGGGACTCGATCTCGTCTCCGAAAAACTCGACCCGGACAGGGCTTCCCCGTCCCGGAATGAACAGGTCGACAATGCCGCCCCGTATGGAAAAGCTCCCGGGCATGACCACGAGTCCGGTCTGCATGTAGCCGGATTCCAGGAGACCTTTTGAAAGATCGGCGGGCGAGACGACGGAACCGACGGACAGCTCGAAACAGTGCCGGGAAAGCGCGCTTTTGGACATGACCCGCATGATCAGGGCCGTTATCGGGGCCGCTGCGACGAAGGGTGCGGATATGTCCAAGAGAGACGTCAGTGTGTCGATGCGCTGATGAGATGTTTCCGCCTGGGGGACAAGCCGCTCATACGGGGCGAAATCCCAGGTGGGGAAGGGGTGGTAGGACGGCCCGCTTCCATCGGCGTTGAATTCGAGATTCGCCGAGATATCCTCAAAACGCCTGCCGGGGGTGACGTACAACACCGGTCGCGAGAGCGCCTTCGCCGTGCGGATCGCGAGAAACTGCGCGGATGAGCCCGCAAGTCCCCCGACCTTCAGCGGTCGCCCTCCGGGTGAGAGGTTCCCCAGTCTGAGGATGAGTTTGTCTATGCCGATCAGGTCCTGAGGTTTCATCATACCAGGAACGTCTGTGCGTTCTCTTGGGCCGGGGAAATCCCGATTACGGAAAGAGCGGGACATGGGAAAGCCCCGTGTCCTCAGGGAATCCCATGAGCAGGTTCATGTTCTGAATCGCCTGGCCCGAAGCCCCCTTGACCAGGTTGTCGATGGCGGTAACGACGATCGCCCGGGAGCCGGACGGATCAACCAGCGCCCCGATATCGACAAAGTTGGATCCCCTGACCCATCGGGTGTCCGGCAGGGTGTCGGGTCCGAGCACCCGCACGAATGGTTCTTGTGCGTATGCCTGCCGCAGGATGTCGAGCATATCCGTCGTTTTGAGGGGCGAGGTCGTCCGCGCGTAGATGGTGCTGAGGATGCCCCGGATCGCCGGCATCAGGTGCGGCGTAAAGGTGACGTCCGCATCTTCCCCCGCAGCTCTTGAGAGGTGTTCCGTGATTTCCGGCGTGTGGCGATGGGAGAGAACACTATAGGCCCGGATGCCGTCGGTGGTCTCCGGGTAGATGGTGCCGGGAGACGGCGAGCGGCCCGCTCCCGAAACCCCGGACTTGGAATCGACGACTATTCCCCGGGGCGAGACGACCCCCGCCGACAGCAGCGGCGCCAGGCCCAGGATGGCCCCGGTGGGATAACATCCGGGATTTCCCACCACGGCGGCCTTCGGAATCTCCTCCCGGTAGAGCTCCGGGAGTCCGTATGCGGAGCGCTCCAGCAGCTCCGGGGCGATATGGGGCACGTACCATTTTTCGTAGACGGATCCGTCCCGAAAGCGAAAGTCGGCGCTCAGATCCACCACCGGTACATTCGCCCGGGCCAGCACACTGACCGCCTCCATGGCGGTTTTATGGGGCAGAGCCGCGAAGGCCGCGTCCACCTCACCGGCGATGGCCGGGATATCCGGCTCCAGAAAAACCAGGTCGCCGTACAGATGACCGATGTGGGGGAACACGTCGCCGACCCGCCGCCCGGCGTACTGCCGGGATGTGACGGTCGATACCGTGAGGTTCGGATGGTGTGTCAGGAGCCTGAGAAGTTCGGAGCCGGTGTATCCGCTGGCTCCGATGATTGCCGTTCGTATCATGGTGCCGTGCCTGTTATATGTGTGAAAATACAAAACGGGGGGAATTCATGGCATCCCCCCGTTTGTTGGTGTCGGTCGATGAATCAGAAATGTGCGCCGAGTGAATCCGACGGTGGCCGTGAGGTAGATGCGTATCGAATCCGGCTGTAAAAGCGAGGCGTGGACGGCACATCGCGGACACGGTGCCCGCCTCGAAGCGTCGGATGCGCCCGTGTGTCTGTTTCGCACGGGCGATCTGATCGATTAGCGCTTTGAGAACTGGAATCTGGCCCGGGCGCCCCGCTGGCCGTACTTTTTTCGTTCCTTGACCCGGGAATCCCTGGTCAGAAAACCGGCCTTTTTCAGGACCGCGCGAAAATTCGGATCGACTTCCAAAAGGGCCTTGGAGATGCCGTGCTTGATAGCCCCGGCCTGGCCGGAAATCCCGCCGCCTATAACATTGACGGAGATATTGTATTTGCCCATGGTGTTGGTAAGCTCCAGGGGCTGGCGAAGAATCATCTTTGCCGTTTCTCTGCCGAAATAGGTGTCGATATCTTTCTTGTTAATGGAAATCTCACCGTTGCCGGGGGTCATGAAGACCCGTGCCACGGCGGACTTACGCTTTCCTGTGGCGTAATATGTGGGAGCGGTTGCTGCCATGAGAGAGTATTTCTCCTGTATGGTCTATTACAGTTCCTTGACGATCGGGTTCTGGGCATCGTGAGGATGCACCGGCCCGGCATAAACCTTCAGCTTCTTGATCATCTGGCGCCCCAGGCGGTTTTTCGGGAGCATACCCCTGACGGCCTTTAAGATGACGTCCGGCGGATTCTTCTGGAGCAGTTTTTCCGCGGTTATTTCACGGATACCCCCTGGATAGCCGGTGTGCCGGTAGTACTTTTTATCGGTGAGCTTGTTGCCGGTGAGTTTCACCTTCTCTGCGTTGATCACCACCACGAAGTCACCCCCGTCCACGTGGGGGGTGAATGTGGGTTTATGTTTGCCCCGAAGCAGCGTGGCTATCTCCGTGGCCAGTCTTCCCAGAACCTTGTCCTCGGCGTTGACCAGGTACCAGTTCCGGATGACGTCTTCCTTCTTGATGCTAACGGTTTTCATGTAATTGACCAGCGTCATTGATCTAGTAAAAAAGCGCAGACATTCCACCTCGGTACATTATTTCTGCACCTTTCGGCACCATCGCGCTCGGATGACAGTAAAACCCTATCTTTATATGATATTACGGGTTAAATGTCAAGGTTTTTTTCTGTCACGGTCAATGGATCGCGCTTTCTTTTTGTCCGTTCGGATCGACTCGAAAGAATCCGGTCCCACAATCCCGGTATATTTTATGTTTCTATTTTACAGTCGGCCCTACAGCGTCCGGGAGAGCGCCTCGGCCAGCTTTCTGCTGAATTCCCCCGGGTTTGGGGGGAGCGATCCCTCCGCCAGCAGCGCCTGTCCGTAGAGGAGCCGGGCGTATTCCTCGATGGTCGGGTCGTCCTTCTTTTCCTGAAATTTCTTGTTCAAACCGATCAGTATCGGGTGATCCGGATTGATCTCCAAAATACGCTTGATCGCAGGGATATCCTGCCCCGCCGCCCTGAGCAGCTTTTCCATCTGGGGCGTCATGTCGGTGGGATTGCCCACGAGGCACACCGGCGAATCGGTCAGTCGGGAGGAGAGGCGCACCTGCTTGACATCGTCCTGGAGTACCGTCCGCAGGGCGTCCATGAGTCCCTGGTATTCCCGCTCCCGCTCCTCACGTTTTGTTCGGGATTCCTCCTTTTCACCCTCGTCGCCCAGGTCCACCTCGCCCGCCCCCACGGAAACGAAGGGCTTTTCCGAAAATGTGCTCACCGCCTGCACCCATACCTCGTCGACCGGGTCGGAAAGCAGCAGCACTTCAATTCCCCGCTTTTTGAACACCTCCAGGTGCGGCGAGTCCGCAAGCTGGGCGGGATCGGCGCCGGTCAGGTAATAGACGGCGTCCTGGTCCTTTTTCATGCGGTCGACGTATGACTGAAGGTCGGTCGGCTGTTCGGCGTCGTGGGTGCTGGAAAAGAGTGATATTTCAAGGATTTTTTCCTGGCGTTCCCGATCCCGGAAGATTCCCTCCTTGAGGAGACGGCCGAATTCACCCCAGAATTTCCGGTATGTCTCTTGGTCGTCCCGCTTCATGTCGGTGAGGGTATCGAGTATCTTTGAGGTCAGCCGGTTTCTGATCTGGGTGACCCGGCGATCCTGCTGGAGGATCTCCCGGGATATGTTCAGGGGCAGGTCCTCGGAATCGACCACCCCCCGGACGAACCTGAGGTAATCGGGGATGAGGTCGGTAAAGTCGTTCATGATGAAGACCCGCTTGATGTAGAGGTGTATCCCCTGGGTCATCTCATGGATGAAGAGATCCAGCGGCGCCTTCTGGGGGATGAAAAGGAGTGTAGTAAATTCCTGGGTGCCTTCGGCCTTGAATGTAATGCGGGTCAAAGGATCGTTCCAGTCGTGGCTGATGTGTTTGTAGAACTCTCCGTATTCCTCGTCGCTCACCTCATCCGGAGGCCGTGTCCAGATGGCCTTCATGGAGTTGAGGACGTCGACCTCGGCGTCTTTTTTTTCATCCTTCACGTCCCCGGTTTTTTTTGGCATGCGGATCGGGTACGCCACGTAATCTGAATATCTCCGGACGATGTCACGGATGACCCACTCCGATGTGTAGTCCATCATGCCGTCTTCTGTGTCCGCCGGCTTGAGGAAGAGGGTGATATCGGTGCCGGGTGTTTCCTTTTCGGTCTCGTCCAGGGTGTAGGTGCCGTCACCGACGGACTCCCATACGACGGCACTGTCTGTGCCCGCCTTTTTTGTTGTCAGGGTGATTTTTTCCGCTACCATGAAGCTGGCGTAGAGACCCACGCCGAACTGGCCGATCAGCTCCGGGGGAATGACGGCGTCTTTGCTCTCCTTGAGGAGATGGAGGAACTCCCGGGTGCCCGAGCGGGCGATGGTGCCCACGTACTCGATCACCTCGTCTTTCGTCATGCCGATGCCGGTGTCCCGTACGGTAAGGGTGCGCTCATCCGGGTTCACTTCGATCTCGATGTGCGGATCGGTGGTGAAGGGCTCCAGGGATTTATCGGTCAGGGCCGCGAACGTAAGCTTGTCCAAGGCGTCCGAGCCGTTGGAGATCAATTCCCGGAGGAAGATGTCCTTGTTGGAATAGATTGAGTGGATCATCAGGTCCAGGAGCTCTTTTGCCTCCGCCTGAAAAGAATAGGTTTCCATAATGCGTATATCCTGTCATCGTTTTCCGGTGATACGGTATCCGTTTCCCTGGATCAATATACCGGTGTGCCGGTACCATACACAATAAAAATAATGATATTTTTTGAAAATTCAAGTCAAAATTGTATATTAACTGTTTCTGTTTGCAGAATATGTGCAAAAAATTTACAATACGTACATCCTTCTTTTATATACAATGTATCTGTCCTCTTTATCCGTATCCGATAGGGGCCGTTTTTCATGTCCGAGCACGTACTCGGGGAATCACGGCGCATTGATCGAACGGGGTTTTCACCGCGGGACAGGATGGATACACGACGCGCGCGATCGTCAGACGAAACGGACACATACCGACGGCATTACACATATCACTACCACGAAGGAACACGGCACATGGCACGGATTCTCATCAGCCCCCTGGCCTGGGGGCTGGGACACGCAACCAGGGACATCCCCATCATCAAGATGCTTCTGGAAGAGGGGCACAGCATCGGGATCGTCGCCACCGGGGCGCCCTACGAGCTTTTGGAGAGGGAATATCCCGATTTTGACTTTTACCACATTACGGACTATCCGTCTCCCTACACCGCCGAGGGTTTTTCGGTGGCCCGGGTGGTGGCTCTCTATCCGGTGATGTTTCGAAACATCATGCGGGAGACGAGGCTTGTCCGGAAAATCATCCGCCGGGAAAAATACGACCTTGTCATCAGCGATAATCGCTTCGGCATTCACGACGAACGCGTGCCGTCACTGTTTATCTCCCACCAGATTCGATACAGCGTTCCCGGATACGTTGAGTGGGTGGAAAAGACCAGCGAGTGGTTCAACGCCCGGTATCACAGCAACTTCGATCGAATCATCATCCCGGACAATCCTCCCGACGTCCTGCCCCTCAGCGGAAAGCTGGGAAGGGCCGATCAGGACGTCACGAAACGAAAGGCCTATTACGCGGGGATTCTCAGCAGCATCGAAAAGATCGACATACCGGAGGATATCGATTACCTGGTGAGCGTGTCGGGTCCGAAGGAGCAGAAGGAAAAATTCAGGGACGCGGTGATGAGCCAGATAACCGAGCTTCCGGGCAGGAAGGTGGTGCTTTTGGGCGACCCCGGCGGTGATGTGGATGAAAGGCTCGATGAGAACACCCGCATCGTCTCACACGCGTCCCGGGAGGAGATGACCCGGTTAATGAACCGCGCCTCGTTCATCATCACCAGGAGCGGTTACACGACGGTGATGGAGCTGGCGGAGTTGGGGGGGAAGAAGGCGCTGTTCGTCCCGACGCCGGGTCAGACAGAGCAGGAATACCTCAGCGACTACTACAAAAAGATGGGCTGGTTTTATTCGGTCTCCCAGAAGGACCTGGATCTGGTCAGGGATGTGAAGAGGGCTTCGGGATATCCGGGGCTTCCACCCATGTCGAAATCCGCCGACAACGCCCGTCGTCTCTATGAGGAGGTCATCAGGGGATACCTGCCCGCGGACAGGAAGTATTTTTTCAGCACGTAACCGGCCGGTTCGACCGGAACAACAGAATCGAGGTATCAGCGTCCCCGGGCGCGAACGGGTCACGTGCTCAAAGGGGGAATCCTCTCCGGCGGATCGCGGGGCGGTTTCCCCGTTCTTAAAAGTCCAAAGGCCCGCCGTGATTGCCAGCGGTGTAAAAACATGGTATTATTCTGTGATCGAATTGTAACCGATAGGCCAATCCATCTTAAAGGACGGCGGTGTGTCCCAGAGCGACGGTTTCAACATCTTTCACATGTCGGATCTCCACTTCAACGGGAAAAATCTGGAGCTCATCAAGATCGTACTGCATCACCTCGTCGAGGCCGCGCCCCGGTATGTGTTTATCACCGGAGATTTCGTGGAGGGGCCGGCGGACGACCTGGATGTGGCCGTCACGATGATCAGGAACGCCATCCGAGAAGTGGAGCGTGTATCGGGCTTTCTGCCGATGCTCAAGGTGGTTCCCGGCAACCATGATTTTTTTTACAAGGGGACCTACGGACTCCGCCGCACCTGGAAGTTCTATCGGCTCTTTACGGAAGAGGAGCGGGGCAACGGCTTTTCTCCCGAGGACATGATCGCCGTGGCCACCTTCGATTCGAACCAGATTTTCGAACCCAGGGGCGGCATCTGGCGAAAAACGATACAGCTGATGCGGGCCATGTCCCACGGCCTGATCATCGAGCGGGACCTGGACGCCTTTTCCGAATGGACTCGGCAGCTCAGGCAGTCTCACGACGGAGAGAAGTACGCCCGGTCCTTCAAGGTGGCGCTTCTTCATCATCATCCGATGCCCACCAGGTACAGCTTCCTGCCCCGCATGGCCGACGAGGGTTTTATGATGCTCGAAAACGCCGGGGCGCTTTTGTACCGGTTGATCCAGGAGAATTTTGACCTGATCATACACGGCCACAGACACTTTCCCCAGTTCTGTCGGGCGGTATATAAAAACCAGGACGGGGAGGAGCGGTCGGTGGCGGTCCTGGCCTGCGGGTCTTCCGCGAAAAAGCATGATGATTTGACCCGGATCGTGGGGCATAATTTCAATATTATTCGCATATCCTGGGACGGCTCGGTCCATGCGGAACAGTATTTCCGCCGCAGCACCGGGGCCTTTCTGCCCGGCCCGAACAGGACCCTTATTCGCGGCCCTAGAAAACCGCTCATCAGCCAGACCACCAAACTGGGCGATTGGTTCGGCCCCATTATGGGGCATTGAAGACGATAAATCATCGCCGCGGCTTTCCATACCGTTTTCGGTATACACAAGAAAGGGGGGGCTCTGATCCCGATGTATTGTAGCGGAGGGAGTCTGTATGCACGGACGAGGCGATGAGTGCACCGATCCCATGAATCGTGTACGCAGGGTCTTTGACACAATAGCCCCCTGGTACCGGCTTTTTGATCGGTTTTCCCTCCCACTGTATCAGGAACTGATCGGAGAACTCCAGCGGCATCTACCGCTCACGGAACATACCCGGGTATTGGAAGTATGCTGCGGCACGGGGTTTCTTTCGCGCATGCTGGCGGAGCTGTGCGGGCGGGTCGTCGCCGTGGATATCTCCCCCCGGATGATCGAGACGGCGAAAAAATATGACACGACCGGGGCCGTGGATTTTCGCGTCGCCGATGCCCGGGATCCACTCTCCCCTGACGACGGCCCCTTCGATCTGGTCATCGAGTCGTTGGGGCTGCACGCCCTGGACCCGGAAATCAGGACCGACATCATGAGAAAAATGTATCGACACTCCCGGGGTCATGTCCTCTTTATTGAGCCGACCGGAAAGGGATCCCCGCTTTTTCGGGCGATCAATCATCTCCTGGAGCGCCTGGAGGGCGGATATGACAACTATCGCTCGTTCATCTCGCTCGATTTATCCGAATATCTGACCGGACACGGCTTTATTCCCCGTCGTTTGTGTCTCAACCAAAATGAACGGGTCGCCGTGTACCTCTGCCGTGTGCGACGGGAAGACGAGGAAGCGAACTGAATGGAAATACAATTTCTTGACAGCCCGTGCTCATGCCGGTATGATTCCCCTGAATGAACAAAGATCCGCGAAAAGACGCCTCCATCAACGCTCTGGCACTGACAATCTTTGCCACCAACATCGGCGGCGGCATCATCCTTGCCATCATCGCCCTCTATACCGATTATCTCAATATAAACATCGTCCTGGGAGGGCTGGTCATCGCCTTGTTCGCCATTACACGGGTTGTGGCGCAGCCGGTGATCGGTCATTACATCGACCGGATGGACCCAAGACCGGTCATCACCGTGGGGATCATCCTGTTCATTATTGCGTCTGCGGCGCCGGCCGTTCCCAACGTCACGGTTCTCTTCATATCCAGGGGTATTCAAGGCATCGGCTCCGGGCTGGTGATTGTTGCGTGCTATACCATCATCGCCCGCCGCTATCTTGACGGCTATCTGCGCCGCATTGCGAACGCCCGCTTCATGGTCCTGGAGATGGTGGGGGCGGTGCTGGGCCCGGTGGTGGGTGCCTTCGTGTTTTGGGCCTCCGGCTCCTTCTCGTCGCCGTTTGTGGTCTGCTCCATGTTCGGACTCATCGCTTTGGCGCTCTTTATCAAGAATTACCAAGAGATCGGCGGGGAGCGGACGATTCTTGATCATGATATTCACGCGGGCGGCAAAAACGGCATCGTGTTCGCCCCCTCGGGATTCTGGATTCTCCTGATGGTGATGACCATGATCTTCGTCATCCAATTCGTGTGGGGGAGCCTCCAGTTTATCATGCCGCTGTACGCGGTGTCGCCCGAGATCGCGCTTCCCCAGTATACCGTTGGGTTTCTCTTCGGTGCCCTGTCGTCGGGCATGATCGTGACGGTGTGGATGCTTCAGAGGGAGTTGTTCGGCAGGATCTCGTCCGAGGTGCTCATTCTCATCGGCAGCACCTGTTCGCTGATAGGTCTGACGGTGTTCATCATTACCGCAGATTTTTGGATATGGTTCGCGACGTTTCTTTTTATAGGCTGCGGGGCGGGGCTGTTGTTCCCGATATTCCCGACTCTGGCGTCCGAGGCGATCGTCGGCCAACCGGGGCGGGGGGTCAGCTACATGGAGACCGGGGGGAATATCGGCTTCATCCTGGGCCCCATCTTGGCGGGGTGGCTGGCCGGTGGGGCGGAGTATCTGAGGGCCTTCTACTTCGAGATCGGCGCGGCATACCTCCTGTTGATGACTGCCGTCGGGCTGATTCTCATCAGGAAGCGTTCAAAAACCGCCACGGAATAAACAGCGGGATCTTCTTTCTCCCGCGGTTCACGGTGACTCTCTATCCTGTATATCCGGCGGGGAGGGGTGTTAGAATGTCAGTCGGTCGCTGGTAATCAGCGAAACCCCCATATCCGTCATCTCACCGATCATTCTTTCCTTGTGTCCCGGCGGTGAATCCACCGGACGTGTCAGGTCTTCAAGGACCACCGTGTCAAACCCGAACCGTATTCCGTCCTTTGCCGAAAACGCAACGCAGTAATCAAGGGCGAGGCCGCACAGGAATATCCGGGTCACGCCTCGGGTGTCCAGATAGCCGGAGAGACCGGTCTTGGTCTCCATATCGTTTTCTAGAAATACCGAGTAACTATCGATGTCGAGATTGGTCCCCTTTCTCAGCAGGAGGGATGCGTGGTCGAAGTGAAAATCCGGGTGATATTCCGCCCCCACCGTGCCCTGGACGCAGTGATCGGGCCAGAGCACCGGACCCAGGCCCGGGGCTTCGAACAGGTCGTTCGGCTTTTTGCCGGGGTGGGCGCTGGCGAAGGATTTATGTCCCCCCGGATGCCAGTCCTGGCTGGCCACGACGGTTGAGAAGTGTGGTACAAGCCTGTTGATACCGTCGATGATTTCATTTCCTCCCGGAACCGCCAGCGGGCCTCCCGGCATGAAATCGGGCTGGAGATCCACGACAATCAATCCATCTGTGTTGATGATCCGAATATCTCCCGTGCCCGTGTGTGATGACATGTTATCGCTCCGTGATGTGTAGGGATGGTCTTTGAAAATATTTACTATAGTGAGTCGATGTGGGGCTGTCAAGTCAATATTGTTTTTACGAAAGAAAGAATCTCACGGGATGCACCGGGTACAAAAAATTGGATGTTGAATGTTACAGAGATTATGTGATACTGTACAATAGTTTCAGCTTTTCCATTCTTCCCTACAGCGTGGACGGTGACAGGTGAACAGTTCAGGGTTCATTATCCAACTTGTGATTACCCTGGCGGCGGCCGTGTGCGTTCCGGTCATTGGATATTTCATCATCAGAATGCGCATGGTCGCCGGGCACTTCCAGTCGGGGTGGAAGCGCCCCCTTCGCATATCGCCAAGAGACTTTCTGGGGATGCGGGCGGATGCGTTTCACGGGTATCGTCCGTTTTATCGATACCGTGTCTTTGACGATGAGATCAGGGCGCGGATTTTCCAGGGCGGGCATGTGTTGGTTGAAGGCGATCCCCTGTCCGGAAAAACCCGGGCGCTCTTTGAGGGCCTTTCACGATTGCCGTCATATTATCGCATCGCTGTCCTTCGCCCCGATTCCCCGGACCTTCGGACATTCAGACTCCCCTTGTCCCTCGGATTCAACAACAAAAGGCGTGTGAGAATCGTGGTTATCGATGATTTCGATCGATTCATTAAAAAACGAAACGCGCAGGATGCTGTGGAGTTGATAGACGAGGAGGGGTGCATCATCGTCGCCGCGGGGAGGCGGATATCATCGCTCAGCAGGATCATTTTGGGAGATCTGTATCCATTCTTCGGTGACCCGATCGCTGCGACACCCGTCAAGCGGGAGGACGCAGCGGAAATAGTCGATACCCTCTTTACACCGGGAGGCAAAAGACCGCCCCGTCTCGGACGATTCAACGGCGCTCTCGGTTACGTATGTCTTCCTCTGGAGGTAATGGCCGATCGCTTTGATCGCCTCCCACAAGAGGAGCGGGATCTGCTTGTGACGATTCTGGGGCTTTTTCGGGCCGGCCTTCATTACGGCACCTCGGAATTTCCCGAGGAGGTTGTGGGGCTGCATATGACGAGAAGGGAGCCGTACTACGGCCTCGAAGGTCTCTCGAAACGATACGAACATCTGGAAGAGGCGGGATTTATAACAACGAGACGGGGCATGGTGACGGTTGAGACGGCGTATCTTGAAGAGATCGTCTCAAACGGTTCACCGGTTCTTGATTCCATAAAAGAGATCGCCGCCGCATATTCCAGGGATTCGCTGATCCTCCTTGTGATCGCGGAGCGGCTTTTCTCCCTGGCGGCGGAGGGCGATGACCGCGTCGGGTATCTGCTGGCGGCCCGGGATATCCTCATGGAGGCTTTAGGCCGGGTTCGCTCTCAAGGACCGTCGGAGCTTCGCCGGACGCTCTATAACAACCTCGGCGCGGTGCTGGGAGGTCTTTTTGAAGTGACCGGTCGATTCGGATACGCCCGCCAGGGGATCGCGAGCCTTACCCGTTCGCTGGACGAAGTGCACGGGCATCTCTCCCGTGTCGAATATGCGGATACATTATCGAACATCGCATCCCTCTATATGCTGCTGGCGGAACACGGCGGCACCGGGTACCATGCCTCCGTGGCCAGGGACGGGTTTTATGAGAGCCTCGCGATATATCGTGGGAGTGTGATGCCGCTGAAAATCGCCGAGGCGTGGGCGAATGCGGGCCGCGCCCTGACGGTAGAGTCGGTGGTGGAGAGAAATCCGGCTCACGCGGCCCGGGCGCTTGAGGCGTTTCTCGAAGCGCTGACGACCTACAGTCCCAGGACACACCCTTTCGGATACGCCCGGATTCTCTCTGACCTGGGGCGATGTTACCTGGTGCTTTCCCGGTTTACAAACAGGAAGGCGAACGCCCGGCGGGCCGTCGAGGCCTTTTCCCGCTCTTTGAATATCAGGAAGCGAAACCGGTTTCCCGAGGAGTACGCGGAGACAAGGGTGGAGTTGGCGGGCGCCTGGTGCGTGCTGGCCCGGGAGGATTCATTCGAGGAATATACCCTGAAGGCGGTAAAGGCATATCAGGACGCCGTGGGTGTGTATCGGGAGCTGAATCGTCCCGATCGATGTGCAGTCGTCTGTGAGCTGATGGGAGACAGCTATCTGTCCCTGGCCCGACGGAAGAGGGATGCATCCCTGGTGTCCTGGTCCGCGGCGGCATATGGCGAGGCACTGAAAATATGGGGCGAAAAAAGCGATCCCTCCCGTCACGCCGCGCTCCACTACCGCATCGGCTGTGCCTATCGGACGCTCTTTCGATACAACTGTGATCTCTTTGCCCTCAAACGGGCCGCTCGGGCCTTCGGCACAGCCGCACGGATAGGGGAGGAGCAGAACCGACCGGCATCCTGTGGTCTCGCGTATCAACAGCTCGGAAGGGTGCTGCTGCTCCTTGCCGAAAACAACGGGGGGGAATCCCGGACGAAATACGGTCACGAAGCGGCGTGTGCTCTCAACAGGGTGCTGGACCTGTTCGACGCACATCGGTTTTCGATGAATCACCGGGCGGCGAGAAGGAGCCTGAAGGAGGCATATGATATTGTCGGCTCGTCGAAATCCGCGATGGTGGACGGAAAGCGGCTGCTTTTGGGACATCTCTCCGAAGTGAAAGAGGCACGACATCGCACGGAGTCGGCCGATCCATCGGCACAGCCGCACACCGGTGTCGGGGGTGAATTGAAACGTTCGGAAGCGCTACGGCAACGTCCGTCCGATCCTCCGGACATCTTCAAAACCGGCTGTGACGTAAGGGCGGTTGTTCGCCAGTCGATGACCGACGGGTGAGGCCGGGTCGGATTGAAGTGAAACAGAATAAAATTTTTAGGTTACATGAGAAACGCTATTGAATCAATCATCCGGGTATGATACTCTTCATAACTACTCTATTTTCATTTCGAAGCCGTTCACGATACGATGCCCGATGAGGTCATCATAGAAGTTCATGATGGGTGGATTGTCTTTTCATGTCCATCGTGTGCTCGAAAAGGGGTCTTTAGTCCCCAGGTGGCCCAGGAGGTTTCCGAATCGGATAATATCAGGACGTGCCCCTTCTGCTGGGGGGACGTGTTGTTGGATCCGCTCAAGATTGAGGGTACGGTTTGCCTGATGATGGCCGAAAATCCGGACCTGAACAATCCCCTCGAAGTGGAGATCGATGAGGAAATCGAGGTGGAAATCTTTGAAGTGGCCAAACCCGCCAAAACCGGAGGAGAAAACAGCACCGTGGACGATTTGATTGTTGTGGTGGACAGCGAGGAAACATATCGTGCCGATATCGAAAAGATTTTTTCCGGTATTGCCGTTGTCGAGGCGTTCGGTGGCGCCCAGGGCGCGGACAAATTTATCCTGGAACGGGCCGA
This sequence comes from Candidatus Zymogenaceae bacterium, assembly GCA_016931225.1. Classification (NCBI taxonomy): domain Bacteria; class Deltaproteobacteria; order Candidatus Zymogeniales; family Candidatus Zymogenaceae; species Candidatus Zymogenaceae bacterium. Next base: position 189,924 of record JAFGFE010000035.1, on the reverse strand, counting down.
AGCAACAACCCTCGTCATCATGGATGTCTATCTCGGCGACGGTACCTTCATGGACATCCTAAACGCCGTAAAATGGGATGATCACTCCTCGAAGGTGCCGGTCATCCTCGTCTACCCCATCAGAAAGGACAAACCGGTCATCGAGGAAATGGCAAAACAGTATCCTCAGGTAAAACGCATCATCCATAAGGAGGACCTGCTCAAACGCCTGACAGAGCTTTCGGAGAAACTGCCGAAGAAGGGATGATGCCGCCCTGTTTTCGTGCTGAGACAATCCAGCCTTTATTTGTTTGCCGGGGCGATTTCGTTCCTCTCTCGTTCATCACGTGTGAAGTGTGTGTATCGCCGGGATATATTCGGCGATATTTCATTTGGTGAAACGAATCAAGAGCCGATATCCCGATGCGTCGGTTTCAGATCGAGACGCGCCGGATTGAGAGGCGAGATTATCGGTGGAGCATTGCATGTCACACATCGTATACCTTGCGGACGTCCCCCAGTACCTTCCCATTGTGGCGTATTGGAACTATCGTGAGTGGCACATCGGAAAGAGATCGTTCGATGAGATCATCCGTCGTTACCAAGCGCGTATGAACTACACCGATATTCCAATCACCCTTGTGGCCGTGGAGGACACCATGCCGGTGGGATCGGTTTCGATCAAGATGGACGATCTTATGGATCGGACCGACCTGAATCCGTGGCTGGCGTCACTCTATGTGGTTGCCGACTATCGGGGAAGGGGCATCGGGAATAAACTGTTACAGGCCGTGCAGGATACCGCCGGAGCGGTGGGGATCGCCAGGCTCTATCTCTACACGCATACCGCCAACGCCCTGTACGAGCGGGACGGCTGGAGCAACGTGGATACGTTCGAGCGGGAGAGCGGCATCATTGAGACTGTCTATTGCAAGGATATGTAGGGCACAAATCATCGGTGCATTATATTACAACTTGCTTTTTTCCGTCCCGTCACGTAAAGTAATGACATCATTATTATTCGGTGAAAAGCTGGGAAAATGAACGAACAACAGGCGACACAATCCGAAAATATAGAGCTTCTGGTTCAGAACAAGGGACCGGGCATGCTGAACGTCAGCCTGCTGGTGGGGCTTGCGGTGTTGCTGACCATCATTATGCGCTCGCTGGCGATCATCCTGAAGCCCTTTTTTATCGCGGTGTTCATCAGCTATCTGATCTATCCGGGCGTCACGTATCTTGCCAAGCGAAAGATCCCCAAATTTCTCGCCTATATCCTCGTCTTCTTCTTCATATTCGGCATCATCTATATCCTGGGCGCCCTGATCTCCGTCAACATAAACGATTTCATCGATCGGATTCCGGAATATGAGGTGAAATTCACCAAGCTGCTTACCCAGACCGGCGAATTTCTCCAGAAGTACAGCATCCTGCAGCGCCTCGGGCTGGAAGACGAGGTGAGCCTGACGGAATTCGACATCTTTCAGTATATCTCCGTGAGCAAGCTGACCGGGTATCTGGGAAGCAGCATCGGCTCTTTTTTCGATATTCTCGGCAATACCCTGGTGGTGCTCTTTTTCATGATCTTTATCCTGCTGGAGATCGAACGCTTCCCCGCCCGCATCGAGTACGCGTACGGCGATCGCGCCGAAAAGGCCTTCGAGGTGACCGAGGCGATCAACAGCAGCGTCAGAAAATACCTGGGGGTAAAGACCCTGGTAAGCCTCGGCACCGGCGGACTCTATGCCCTGATCCTGGGGGTCGCCGGGGTGGATTTCTGGATTCTGTGGGGTTTTCTGGGGTTCATCCTCAATTACATCCCGTATATCGGATCGTATATCGCCACGATTTTTCCCACACTCCTGGCGCTGATTCAGTTCGGCCCCCTCGCGGCGGTGGTGCTTTTGGCCCTCATGCTCACGGTTCAGACCATCATGGGAAGCATTATTGAGCCGAAGGTGCTGGGTCGGGAGCTGAACCTCAGCCCGATCCTGGTGCTCATTGCGTTGGCGTTCTGGGGATGGGTATGGGGTTTTGTGGGGATGTTTCTCTCCATACCGATCACCGCCAGCATCAAGATCATCATGGATCACGTGGAGGAGACCCGGGTGGTCGCCCGGCTGATGAGCGACGTCCGGGAGGTGCCGCCGGAAACGGAAGACGATGCGGACAAGGTCATCTCCCTGAGGGGGCTCAGGGAGAGCCTGAATAAGGATATCTTTTCGTTCAGAAAAAAGGACGACGCCGACAAATCGGACGTGTAGGAGCGCCGGGCGCTCCCCGCGTGGGGATTCTTTCCATTCCGACACGGGTACGGTGGGGAAGGGGGCGATTCGATCACGACACAAAAGCCGGCGTCTCGCCGGTTTTTTATCGCCCGCGGTCCCTGTGACGCCCGGAGGCTTTCGGACGCAGTCGTTCGGCGTCACCTGGAGGGGCGGATGGGGTGTGTGTTATCTTTCGGATTGAGAAGGGGATTCGTGAGGTGAGGGAGGTATGCCGGTGTATAACACTTTGGTGATTGCAAGGATCTGAAGAATGGCTGATTTCATACGTGTACAGATGGGCACATGCGCCGTGTATGTCATCCGGGGGAAGGGCGGAAATATCCTGGTGGATGCCGGCAACCGGGGACGGGAGCGGAAGCTGTTTCGGTCGCTCGAGAAGAACGGCATCCAGCCCGAAGACATCTCCCTCATCGTCGTGACGCATGTACATTACGATCATGTGGGCGCGCTTTCGGCCGTGAGGGATCGCTGCGGCTGTCCGGTGGCGGTGCACACAAGGGAGCGGTCGATCCTGGAATCGGGGCTCTCGGTGCTGCCGTCCGGGACGAATCCCTTTGCCGATGCGGTGCTGCACATGGGCGATCGCCTGGTGGAGCGGGGCATCTTCGGATTCAAACCGGTCAAGGCGGATATCATCGTGGAGGGTGTGATGGATCTTCAGCCATTCGGTATTGAGGGGGCCGTCGTCCCCACGCCGGGGCATACGGTGGGATCGATATCGGTTCTTCTGCCGGATCACAACGCCTTCGTGGGGGACACGATCATGACATTCCCCTACATCCCCGGCTATCCAATCTATCCACCGTTCGCCGATGACCCCGGGGCGCTCCTTGACACCTGGGAGATGCTTTTAAACCGGAATATACGGCGCCTTCATCAGGCCCACGGTGGGGCGGTGAGCGACGACCAGTTGAGACGGGCCTATGAATCACGGCGATTGAAACAGGCACAGTGATGACCGTGACCCGGGGCGCGCATACTGTACGTCCTACGGTGCCTTGGATACGACGGGACGATCGTCCCGCCGGTCGATTTTATCCATCGGTCCGTTCAAAAGGCTGATACTCCTTTTCGAAGTATCGGTGATACCGACTCGGGAGGTTTCGATAATCCACGTCGGATATTCTTTCTGAAAAATCCACCGAATTGTGCGTATTCCAGAAAAGCGTCGTCTTGTCTTCGAGCAGACCGCTCTCGGCATGGGCGATCAATCCCGCACCGGCCTTGCCGGTGTACGTGCCCTCGAGTCTGATATCTTCCGCCTCCGAAAAGGTTTGGACACTGCTCATCCCGCTTTCCGTGAAGCGGGCATATCCGTCCCCGATGAAGTCATGAGAGAGATCGAAGTCGTTTTCGGAGAGCGACACCTCCGGGAAGTTCGGCTCCAGTTTCTTAAGCAGTCGCGCCGTATCGTCAAAGAGCTGTATAATCCTTTCCTTGTTTGAGAACTCCGCCGCCGCAACGGCGATCCCGACGACGCGGCTTTTCAGCCCCGCCGCCTTGACGCCCAGAAGCACTCCCGCCGCGGTGCCGCATGATCCCACCGGCAGATAGATCAGGTCCGGTTCGGGAAGCTCACCCCCCTCGATCTGCCGCTTCAGCTCGAAGATTGAACCCACCACCCCCACGACACCGAGGACGCTGGAGCCGCCGGGTGGTATGATCGAAGGGAGTCTTCCTGTGGAAAGGAGGCGCGTGAAAACGATCTTCATGAAACCCATTCTGGTGGTGTTCATGCCGTTGAATTGATACATCGCTGTCCGCAGTCGCTCCTGGTACAGGAGGTTGTTTCTGACGTAACGGGCGTTGTGCTGGGGGAGGTGAATGGAGATGGGGGAGATCCCCAGCTTTCGGGCGAACACGGCGGTGGCCAGAGTGTGGTTGGAGCCGGCGTACCCGAAGGTGATCGTATGTGTCGCCCGGTCCTGAACGGCCTTGCCCAGGAGGAACTCAAGCTTTCTGATCTTGTTTCCCCCGTACAGTGAGGAGCTTTTATCCTCCCGCTTGATGTATAAATCCCGGACACCCAGGCGGTCTTCCAGGCCCTTCATGCGGTGGACCGGGGTCGGGAAGTCTCCCAGGGTAACGTGAGGGAGTCTGGCCTCGAGGGTGGGGAATGCCTGAAAGAGCGGATTGAGAGAAACAGGTGTCATGAGAGATTCCATGCGGGGATACGTTTCAAATAAGGATGATGTGCTACTTATAAAATTTTAGCCGGGGCCCCTGGAAAAATCAAGGTTTTTGTGTTGACAAAACAATTCGTCTTGGAGAATATAGACGCCTATGAAACGATGGATACTGTATACGCCGATTGTGCTGTTAATTGCGGGATGCGTCTCCCTGAACGCCCACGTGCCGGTATACGAGAACGCCGCCCTCAACGAGATACACTACCGGGATGAAATATTGGCCCGGGAGCTGGCGAACATACCCGGAGTGAACACCGCCTTTTCCCCCTATCAGCCGGCCCTGGAAAGCCTTCTTGGCGACTACAGGAGCGGCAGGTACGGACGGGCCTTCGAGGAGATCATGGCGATCGGAAACGGGGAGTTTGCGGATTACCCTCCCGGGCTTGAGGCGCTGCTCTGGCTCTACCATGCGGATCGGGACGCGGCCCGGAACGTTCTGGCCGATTACTCCCTGGACGCCCTTTTGCGTGCGGCCTGGGGGGACTGCACGGGCGATCAGTGGGACGACTGGGACGAGGTGAGACCCCGTATCGCCGCGCCGGAGCTGGCCGTTTATTTTACCACACACGCCCTCCGTTATATTCAGGAGCGGGCCGACGGCAAGAACTACCTCCAATCCGCCAGTGAGACGCTGCTGGTGAGCGGCGGAGACTGTGAGGACTTCGCCCTGTTGATCGTCGAGGCCCTGGAGAGCGGTGGAATTTTTGCGAGGCTCTTCACGGTGGACATCTATAACGAGGAGGGCGAGCGGCTGTACGCCCATACCGTGGCCGGATATCGTTGGGATCACATGTGGTATTTCATTCAGGGCTTTGACGGGGAGTATCTGACCGGGGGCGTCACCGGTCCGTTCGACCATGCCTACGGGATGGCGGAATACATTGCGGGAAGCATCGGCGGCGTGCCGCTTTATTATTATATCGATACCGTATTCGAGTTTCTCGAGGCGTATCAGCCGCTGAACAGGGGCAGGAATTAGGGGAGCGGTCAAAAACGATGTGAAAGGGCGGCGCAACCGGTTTTTCCGGGAAAGTCGTTCGCGCGGCGCACAGTGCCGGGTAACCGTATTTTAATATAAAAAAGCCCCTCTCACGGTTTGTGAGGGGGCTTTTATACGGGTAAGGAAGGGAGATTCCTATTTCCCCTGGAAATTGGCCTCCCGCTTTTCCATCTTCGAGGTCAGCCCCTCTTTTGCGTCCGCGGAGTCCACAAGCGCGGACTGTCCAATGGCTTCCAGCTCCAGGAGGCTTCGGGTGTCCAGATGCTGGCCGCGATTGATGATACGTTTCGCCATTCCCAGGGCCAGCGGGGCGTTTTTATTGAGGCTTTCTGCAAGGGCCAGCGCCCCCTCCATGGCGTCGTCCACCACGTCGGTAAAGAGCTGAATCTGCTTGGCCTCTTCGGCTTCAACCATCTTGGCGGTCATAATGAGTTCCTTCGCCTTGATGGGTCCCAGGAGCTTGGTCATCCGGGCGATACCACCGCAGTCCGGTATCAGGCCCAATGCGACCTCATGGATGCCTATCTCCGTTCCCTTTTGTGCGATCCGAAAATCTCCGGCCAGGATCATCTCAGTGGCCATGCCGTAGCAGTAGCCGTGCAGCGCGAAAATGACCGGCTTTTCAATGTCCTCAATGAAGTTGAAGATTTCCTGTATCTCCCGGATGAGATCTCTGACGGCGGGAGGAGTGCTGCTGAGAAAACCGGTGGATGCCAGGGCGAAGAAATCCACCCCTGCGGAAAATCCCGGACCTTCGGAGTTGACGATGATGGTTCTCACCTCCGGATCCGTATATACGCTCTCAAATGCGTTCTTGATGCCGTACAGAACGTCGAAGTTGAGGGCGTTTCTCTTTTCCGGACGATTCAGAGTGATGATGAAGTTCTTCCCCTCTTTCGAGGTCTTCACTTTGTCGGGATCAATGTTTTGTGCGAGTAGAGACATGGTTTACTCCTGTTGTTGGTTCTAAGAATTATGGTCTCTCTGTCCTTCCGAGATCGAAATCCGTTCGGGAGAACGTCATCTGACGTGGTGAATGCGTATGCATCACTGTGTATTCCCCGTTACGGGGCGTTCTTTTCAACTACAAATTGTACGGTGTTTTTCCGACGTTGTCAAGGAGAAGTGTCGGGTGGGGCGGGATTTGTTGTGACTTGAGAAGAGAACAAATCGTCGGTTTTGCCCTTGACAAAAGGCCGATTCGTTGTTATTTTTAATACGTTAGCACTCGAGCGCTTGGAGTGCTATTTTTACTCGAATATGCGTCGTACGTACCTGTCGGCAGTACCGGTACGGGATGGACGGGCGGCTTCCCGCTCGATACCGATAATACGATGGCGGAAGCGGTGTGATTTGAGGAGTTTTGATAATGGCGATTAATCTGGACAACAGGGCACGCCGGGTGCTTATGGCCATTATCGAAGATTATATTCAGATGGGTGACCCGGTCGGTTCCCGAACCATATCGAAGAAACGCGGTATTGATGTCAGCCCCGCCACGATTAGGAATATCATGTCGGACCTGGAGGACGTGGGGCTTTTGGTGCAGCCGCACACATCGGCGGGCAGAATCCCCACGGAAAATGCGTTTCGTTTCTACGTCGATCACCTGGTCCAGGTGAGAGACGCGATAAAGGACCCCCAAAATTTCGAGGCGAATATTAATCCCGCTGGTATGGAGATAAAGGACATCGTTCGGGAGGTTTCCCGTATCCTGTCGAAGATATCCCACTGCACATCTCTTGTCAGATCTCCCCGTTTTGCGGAGACGGTTTTTAAATATATCAATTTTGTCAAACTTTCGGAAAACCGGATACTCGCCATCCTCGTGTCCAGGTCCGGAATGGTTCATAACAAGCTTATCATCGGTGATGAGGAGCTGAATACGGATAAGCTCAACTGGATGTCCAACTACCTCAACGACCTGTTGAGCAACCTGACACTCATGGAGGTGCGCAGGAAGATCATCAAGGAAATGGAGGATGAGCGCACCCGATATAATGAGCTTCTATTCAAGGCGCTCAGCATGTCCCGGGCTTTGATCGAGGATGAGGTGGAGGAGGATCTGATTATCGGAGGAAGTTCTTACATCCTCGATTATCCGGAGTTCACCGATGTGGAGAAGATGAAGAAGATCTTTCAGGCCTTTGAGAACAAGGGCCTGTTGTTGAAACTTCTAGACAAGGTCTCACGGGCTGAGGGTATCAAGGTTTTTATCGGATCGGAAAGCAATATTCAGGATATGATCGACTGTACGCTCATCGCCTCCCCGTACAAGCGGGAGGGGAGGATTGTGGGAAGCGTCGGCGTCATCGGGCCCACCCGTATGGATTATGCCAGGGTCATACCTGTTGTGGACTTTACCGCGCAGCTCATTGGATCGATATTGGATGAGATGTAGGAGGACGTGCACGGAATGACGAAGCAAGACAAGGATATTCTCAAAAAAGGAAATGGAGAGGACCACGGAGATGAGGTGGCCTCTGAAGAGATAGACAAGGCCATCAACGAAGCGGAGATGGCGGAGAACGAAAAGGCGGCGGTTGATGATTCCGATGCCGCAGAACCATTACAGGACGACGAAACCGATTCACCTCCCTTGCCTGCTCCCGAGGAGATAGAGAAACTGAAGGCCGAGGCCAAGGAAAACCACGATCTGTATCTCAGGTCTGCAGCCGAGTTTGAGAACTTCAAGAAACGCATGGAACGGGAGCGATCCGATTCCATTCGCTACGCGAACGAGGATTTAATCAAACAGCTCCTGCCGGTGGTGGACAACCTGGAGCGGGCGCTGGCTCATGCCGAGGAGGTTGGGGCCGATGAGGCCATGATAGAGGGTGTGGGCATGGTTCACAAGCAGTTCATCGATGCACTGGAAAAATTCGGGGTCACCCGGGTCGAGGCGATGGAGAAACCCTTTGACCCCAACTACCACGAAGCGATGATGCAGGTGGAGACCGACGAACATCCGCCCAACACCGTGGTGATGGAGATGGCCAAGGGGTATTTATTGCATGACCGCTTGATCAGGCCGGCGATTGTGGGTGTCTCCAAGGCGGCGGCGGAATCGACATAGGGTCGGGGGGGCGGAGAAGAGGATCGGGAATGAGTGAGGGGAGAAAGGGGAGGGATGGATGGAATGAGGGGACAAAGAGACAAAACGGGTGATACGGGCGCCTTCATTCGCCTGTCTACAGGAGGAATGAACCGGACGGCGTCACGCATTCTATTGAGCAATTATATATCATTTGATCGGAACAGCCGGAGGCTTCAGAAGGAGGATTGAGATGTCAAAGGTTATCGGGATAGATTTGGGGACAACAAATTCATGTGTTGCGGTGATGGAGGCGGGAGATCCCAAGGTAATTACCAATGCGGAGGGAACCAGGACCACGCCGTCAATGGTGGCGTTTACTGATAGCGGAGATCGACTTGTGGGCCAGGTTGCGAAGCGCCAGGCGATTACCAACCCGGAGCGGACCATATTCGCCGTCAAGCGATTGATCGGGCGCAAGTTCGAGGACGCCGAAGTACAGCGTGACGTGAAGGTATGTCCCTTCGGGATAACCAAGGCGACCAATGGAGACGCACAGGTAACCGTCGACGGGAAAAACTACAGCCCCGCGGAGATTTCCGCAATAGTGCTGACGAAAATGAAGCAGACGGCCGAAGACTATCTGGGGGAGCCGGTGACGGATGCGGTTATTACCGTGCCCGCCTATTTCAACGACAGCCAGCGCCAGTCCACGAAGGACGCCGGGAAAATAGCCGGCCTGAATGTCCTTCGCATCATCAACGAACCAACTGCCGCTTCTCTGGCATACGGACTGGATAGAAAGACCGAGGAGAAGATCGCCGTGTTCGACCTGGGCGGCGGAACCTTTGACATTTCGATACTGGAAATCGGAGACGGCGTTTTCGAAGTGAAGTCCACCAACGGCGATACTCATTTGGGCGGTGAGGATTTCGATCAGGTGGTGATAGAATACCTGGCCGACGAGTTCAAGAAGGATCAGGGCATTGACCTGCGCGGCGACAAAATGGCGCTCCAGCGCCTCAAGGAGGCGGCGGAAAAGGCCAAGATGGAGCTTTCCACCTCCATGGAGACCGACATTAACCTCCCCTTTATCACCGCGGACGCTTCGGGACCGCGACATCTGAACATCAAGCTCTCCCGGGCCAAGCTGGAAGCCCTGGTTGATGAGCTCATAGAGAAGCTCGAAAAACCCTGCCGCACGGCGCTGAAGGACGCGGGATTGAACGCCTCCGATATAGACGAGGTGATTCTCGTGGGCGGCATGACCCGTATGCCCAAGGTCCAGGAAAAGGTCAAGCAGATATTCGGCAAAGATCCTCACAAGGGCGTCAATCCCGACGAGGTGGTGGCGATGGGTGCGGCGATCCAGGGCGGCGTTCTGAAGGGAGACGTCAAGGATGTGCTGCTCTTGGACGTGACGCCGCTCTCCCTTGGGATCGAGACTTTGGGCGGCGTGTTTACCAAGCTCATCGAAAAGAATACCACCATCCCGACAAAGAAGAGCCAGATATTTTCCACGGCCGCGGACAATCAGACGGCGGTCTCCATACACGTGATGCAGGGTGAGCGCGAAATGGCCGAATATAATAAGACCATCGGAAGGTTTGATTTGGTGGGAATACCTCCGGCTCCCCGGGGCATTCCCCAGATCGAGGTAACCTTTGATATCGACGCGAACGGCATCATGCATGTATCCGCGAAAGACCTGGGAACCGGCAAGGAGCAATCCATTCGCATTACCGCATCCAGCGGTCTGTCCGATGATGAGATCGATCGCCTTGTGAAGGAGGCGGAGTCCCATGCGGATGACGATAAGAAGAAGCGCGATCTCGCCGAGGCGCGAAACGAAGCGGACGGTTTAATATATACCACCGAAAAGACCCTGGCCGAACACGGCGACAAGCTCGATCCCCAAAGTAAATCGAATTTGGAGGCGGCGCTGGCCGACGCGAAAAAGGCCATCGAGACGGATGACGTGGAACAGATCAGGTCGAACACGCAGCGACTGACGGAGGCGTCGCACAAGCTGGCCGAAGTTATGTACGCCCAGGCGTCCCAGGCGGGAGAGGGACCGCATGCGGACCCGGGTATGGGGGGCGGAGGCGGCGCTCAGGCAGATTCCGCCGCGAGCGATCAGGATGACGTGGTGGATGCGGATTTTGAGGAAGTGGACGGAGATAAATAAGGAAAAGGGTCATTGGAAAAGCGTGACTATTATGATGTGCTCGGTGTCTCCAAAAATGCCGGCGCGGATGAGATAAAAAAAGCGTATAGAAAACTCGCCCTGAAATATCATCCGGATAAAAATCCCGACGACGACCGGGCCGAGGACCTATTCAGAGAGGCCACCGAGGCCTATGAGGTGCTGTCCGACATCGAAAAAAGGGACATGTACGACAGATACGGTCACGCCGGCGTGGGTGGCGGCGGGTTCGGGAACGGTTTCGGCGATTTCGGTTTTCGAGGCTTTGACGATATTTTCAATGATGTCTTTGGAGATATCTTCGGTATGGGGCGTCGAAGGGGCCGGGGCAGCCGGGGCGCCGACCTCCGGTATCATTTGACCCTCGATTTCAACGACGCGGTGTTCGGCGTCGAAGCGAAGATACAGGTCCCCCGGATGGTCCGATGCGATACTTGCGGCGGGGACGGCTCACGCCCCGGGACCTCACCCCAGACCTGCCCGAGCTGTCGGGGCACCGGCCAGGTTCGCACCCAGCACGGCATCCTCACCTTTTCCCGCACCTGTCCCCAATGTCACGGTGCGGGATCAATCATCACCGATCCCTGCCCAGACTGTGACGGAACCGGGAAGGTGAAGGAAACACGAACCCTTACCGTAAAGGTGCCTCCCGGAGTGGAGACCGGTACACGCTTGAAGCTTTCGGGGGAGGGCGAGCTGGGGGCCGGAGGCGGCCCTCCCGGCGATCTTTATGTGGTGATCGATGTGGCCGAGCACCCGATTTTCCACCGCCAGGGGTATGACATCATCTGTCAGGTCCCCATTACCTTTCCCGAGGCCGCCCTGGGCACGGAGGTAAAAGTCCCAACCCTTGAGGGATTAAAAAAGATGAAAATATCCGCGGGGACACAGTCGGGGAACACGCTGGTCATGAAAAACCTTGGTGTACCGCGCCTGAACGGACACGGCAGGGGCAATCAGCATATCATCATCCAAGTTGAGACGCCCATGAAATTGAGCCGACGGCAAAAAGAGCTTCTCGAGGAGTTCATGCAGGAAAGCGGTGACGATACGCACCCGGGGCATAGAGGATTCTTTGAAAAGGTTCGAGGGCTTTTCGATTGATATATAGCAATAACGGCCGATAAAAATGTCCGGCACCGTACGCGTAAAAAAGCCCGTTGTCCTTACAACGGGCTTTTTACATGTTCAAAATCGACGGGTGAATTGTCAGGATTCCAGCATTTTCAGATACAGGGGGATGAATTTGTTGTCCGGATCCTGCTCTGCGACCTTCTCCCAGATTTTTCTCGCCTCGTCGAATTTATTCATCTTGAAGTAACAGAGTCCAAGGTTCATGGACGCGGGGATATAATCCGCCCGCTCCTTGATGACTCTTTTCAGCTCGACCACGGCGTTTGAAACGTTTCCTGCATTCATCATGGCCGTAGCCAGCTTCGTCCTGATGTCATGAAAATCGGGGTTCAGCTTCAGGGCCATTTCATACTCGACTATAGCGGTGTCATACACGCCGATACTGTGATAAATGTCGGCGAGATCCGCGTGAAGGTTTGAAATTTTCCCTGACAGGTATTTGTCCAGGTATTTCGGCTTGGCTTCGGTTTTCGCACGGTCCTTTGCATTTACGTAGACTTCTCCGGCGCGATCTATCTTGCCCATATCGTTGTAGATGACCGCCAGGTTCAAGGACGCCTCGGTGTAGTCGGGGTTGATGCTGAGCGCTTCCTCGAAACAGTGTACCGCCGATTCGTATTTCCCATCGCGATGATAGATGATTCCGAGCATGTAATAGACGTCCGCGAAGTTCACGCCTTCTTCAAGGAGCTTGATGAAGTGCTCTTTCGCTTTTTTATACTTCCCGTTTTTGTACGCTTCTTTACCGAGCCAGTAGTCTTTGCTTACATATTTCATCTTTTCTCTCGGGAAATTTTATTCAGTATGGTATCCCCATAAGACGCATGAATGAAAGAGGTGATGTCGTTTTGAAGATATCATCTGTAGGGTGTATACCGCATTATTTTAATTCGGAGAGATTCTTTTTGCTCTCTTCGATATAGCGTTTCGCCTGCTCATCGTACCCGAAGCCCGGATACTTTGTAATAACCTCTTGGAACCTCATGATGGCGGCGTTATATTCCTTTTTGTCGAAGTAATAAATCCCGATGTTGAAGTTATACTCGGCCAACCGCTCATGACAAAGCCTCAAGTAGCTCATGGCGTTGGAGACGTACTTGCTGTTCGGGTACATCAAAATGAGCTGAGAAAAGATTACCGCGGCTCGTTCGGTGGGGGCTTGATCTCTGTTGGTGTTTTCCGAAACCTTGAAATATGAGAGACCCTGACGAAAAAGTGCGTAGGGTACATTGTCGTTCAGGGGGTGATTCTGGATGAATACCTCATAGGCCAGGGCGGCGCTTTCATATTCTTCTTCTGCGAACAACTCTTCGGCCGTGTTCAGATCATAATCCATTGTCGGTGTCGGTTCACTGTAATCGCTGATGACGTTTTCCGGTCCACCGCAGCCGAAAAGAGCCGCACATCCCAGAACGGCCATACAGAAAAAAACTATTCGGGTCGACTTCGATAACATCATATGTTTCATGCTCCTATTATTTTACAAACTGATTCACCCTATCATTCTTCGTCCGGTTTTGTCAATACATTTGCTTGTATTAAGGTCCGACCGTGTAATGGGCGGTGAGAATGATCGAGAGGTATCTTCCTTTTGGAGATTTGAGGTGTCGTATCGTCCGGTAGTGATGACAAAAAAAAGGCGTCGTCCCGTTTTTCATTTCGAAAGGGGACACGACGCCGTCCGAATCAGATGAATCTGTGCTCCTATCTCGATTTTTCCACTTTCAGCTGATCAGCGATGTATTCCAATACCTTCTGTTGGCGCTTCTCGGACAGGAGTCGGAAGTTTGAGAGCAGTGTTATTTCGTCCGGGTTGATCTTTGTGGGATCGGCCTCGCTGTAGTCTCCACCGGACTCCATGACATTCATTACTTCCTGGGTGGACCTGAGGAGATTTTCCGCTTCCAGTGCTTTTTCCCGCCACATCTTCACGTCTTCAGCCATGTCCTTGAGGACCTGATCCTGGAATTCATCACCCTTTTCCATCAACTGCTCATTGACGGTTTTTCCGGTGAGAATCCACTCCATGGATGTGTTTGAGAAATCGGAAATCCTGGCCAGGATGGCAGATTCGGGAATGCGCTCCTTGTTCAAGTATGTGGACAGTGCCGCGGCGGTAATCTGACATTTCTCTGCAAACTGGTATTGTTTCAGACCCGATTGCTTGATCAGTTCCTGGAGCCGTTCGGAAACCTCTTTCGGTTTGATTTTTGTGTTGGTTCGGCTTCTTCGCTCTCTCATAATATCTCCATCTTGTGTGATTGTTGAGTCTGTGTTTGCAATGTAATATAGGTAACAGACGAGAAATTCACAGATTATAGATAAATAATCAAACTATATTACACAAAATGAAATACATATTCAATATCTATCACGTGACATGGAAAAACTTACCATTTATGGTATATCCATTCTGTGTTAAATAATACCCCTATATACGGTAATAATGTGAATAGCAAAACATAATTAACATGCTTGAAAATAAAATAACCAATTTCGTCACTATTGTAAATGGGCAAAAGGGAGTATAGTGGAGAAAAAATGGGAGTATAATGATTACATGTATGAGTATTCATAAAAAATAGAATGATAATGAATATTGAGAGGGGAGGTCCAAAAAGGTACCCTTTTACTACCATGGTGGGGGTATATAGAACGACATATGATATTCTCCACGGTCTCAAATATCCGTGTGGGCTGGTGATACATGTCCTTATTGTCAATATCTCCGTACAAAAATACCCGCATTACCGGTCAAAGGCCTCGGATGAAGGTACTCCGACGATCTTCATGCCGGTATATGCGGGTGTACGATAGGTGTTTTTCGTGGATATCGAAACGTTCGGCTTCCAGAAATAACGAATCAGGTATCCGCACGATAATGATTGATTTGAGGTATATTCCTGAGTTTTTTAAGGGCGCCGACCTCTATCTGCCTGACCCGTTCCCGGGAGATGCCGAACTTATCGGCGATTTCCTGAAGGGTCATGCCCTTTTCCGCCATAACACGATGGGTGATGATGTAGCTCTCTTTTTCATTCAGGCTTTTGAGGGCGTCTTTAATATCGTTCTTCAGATTATGTTGTTCTTCTTCATCGATGAGGATGGATTCCTGCATTGGATCTTCAGACACGAAATCCAGGTACGTAATGTGGTCGTCGTCACCCAACGACGTATTGAGGGAAAGATCCCTTCCGGCCAGGCGCTGATCCATTTCTCTGACCACGTTGTCGTTCACATCCAGTTCGCCTGCGATGGCGGAAATATCCTCTTCGCTTGTCTCGTCGATGCCGAGGGCGTTTTTTACCTGCTTCATCTTGTAAAACAGTTTTTTCTGCGCCTGGGTTGTCCCGATCTTTACGAGGCTCCAGGATTTGATGATGAAGTTTTGGATGTAGGCCCGAATCCACCACACGGCATATGATATGAGCCGGTAGCCCTTATAGGGATTGAACTTCTTGATCGCCTGCATCAGGCCTATATTGCCCTCCTGAATGAGGTCCATTATTTTCAGGCCGTAATGTACATATTCATTGGCGACCTTCACGACGAAGCGAAGGTTTGAAACGACAAGTTGATGTGCTGCATCCAGATCTTTATGGTCATACCACCGAACCGCCAGCTCATACTCCTCTTCCTTGGTCAGAAGAGGGATATTATTGACATTTTTCATATAGAGCGACATCGTGGTCGTGGGTGCGGGATAATACGATGTGTTTTCCATAGGCATATCTCCTCTTTGTCGAATGCTTGATATAATTAGCACTCTTCTCTGATGAGTGCTAATTATATCATAAAAAAAATTATTCTGTCAAAATATTCTTTTATTGTTTTATGTTTTCCGCCGCAGCTATTTAATTGACAAGCACATCCAAATATACTACAGTATCGGAAATCACTTTTATTATCATAATGTTAGATGCACAAGGCAATAAAAGGTTTCGTTGAAAAAACACCCTCCGGGAAGAAAAACGAAAAAGCTTTCGATTTTCACATGATATGTACCTGAAACAGCGATTTCAGCGATATATCCAAAAAAAACGATGAATCCTGAATCTCGGATTCCCCAAAAGACATTTACCAATACGTTCCGGCTTTTCTTTAAGAAGTTACAACATTACCTTCCCCTGCCGGGTAATAAACGGATCGGTCTGGCCCTGGGGAGCGGTGCCGCCCGGGGTCTCGCCCATATGGGCGTGATACAGGTGCTCACCGAAATGGGTGTGAAGATCGACGCCGTTTCCGGAACAAGCGTCGGGGCGTTGGTCGGCGCGTTCCTGGCGGCGGGAAAATTGAATGTCCTGCACGAGCACCTATCCGTTCTGACCATGCGCAACCAGCTCAGGTTTGTTGACGTGGTGTTTCCAAAAAACGGTCTTGTGGAGGGGAAACGCATCGAACGGTTTCTCCGAGAACATCTCGGCGAAAATACGAACATAGAAGATCTCCCGATGAAGTTCGCCTGTGTCGCCACCGATTATAAAACCGGGACGGAAGTCATCTTCAAGGAGGGAGACCTGGCGGGGGCGATACGAGCGTCGATATCGATACCGGGAATATTCCAGCCGGTTCCCATGGGCGATATGCTTCTGATTGACGGAGGCGTGGTAAATCCGGTGCCGGTACAGGTGGTGCGGGATCTGGGGGCGGATTATATCATCGCTGTTGACATTTCGCCAAAGGTTCCCGAATACAAATTGGAGATCAGCATCAGACACGGCTTCGCGGAGAAGTCGGACGATGAAGCCGTTCCGAACATTTTCGAGATTATTCAGGGTTCGATAAACATCATGGCCTCGGAGATCAACAGGATGCGGCTCAAAAGGGAGCGGCCGGATGTTATTATAACTCCCGATCTGGACTATCTCGGGTTGTTTGATTTTCACCGATACTACCTGGGGGTAAAGGAGGGAGAGCGGGCCGCCTTTGAGGATATCGAAAAGATCGAAAGATTCATAAAGAGAAAAAAACGTTTTACATTTGGGCGAAAAGAAGAATGAAGGGCAAAAAAACGACGACAAGGGAAAAACACCTGACGACGATCATACTTGAACACGCATCGAATGTTGCCGCGGAGATCAAGGCGAAGGCGTTGCTGGTGAACGTGCAGAACAGGGATGATTATAAGGCCATCAGCGACCAGGTAAAAAAGCTCAAGCCGGTTGTTGTTGTGAGAAACGAGGAGCTGTTTCATGAGCTTTCCGAACAAGACGTTACAAAGCTTCTGAAGGTGCCGGACGTGACCCTTACCAGGATGGGACAGGTGAAGCTTGCGATCATGTACGCCCTTTCTTCTGATTTCATTTCGCCGGGCGATAAAATAGTCTGTATAACGGGCGTATCGAGATTCGGGGCCGATGATACGCTGGTGGTTGTCGATACGGACAGGGAGTTTGAAATCTTCAGCTCCGACGCCGTCATAGATGCCGATTCCGTGGTTCGTCCGGATATTTTTGAGACGGTGCTGAATCTGGCCATTGAGCTTGCCACCCAGGGACGGGAGGGAAAGGCGGTGGGGACGATCTTCGTCATCGGGGACGATGAAAGGGTCCTGCAGCTTTCCCGCCAGCTGGTCATTAATCCATTCAAGGGCTACAGCGAACAGGAATTGTCCATACACGACGCCCAGCTCAGGGAGACCATCAAGGAATTCTCGGTTATCGACGGGGCATTCGTCATTCGGGGCGACGGTGTGCTGGTGACCGCTGGAAGACACCTGAACGCCGCCCTGGAGGGTGGTGATCTTCCCCAGGGCCTGGGCAGCAGGCACGTGGCCGCCGCGGGCATCACCTCCCTAACAGACGCCATCGCCATCGTCATTTCCGAATCGACCGGGAGCGTTCGGATTTTCAAGGAGGGAAGGGTCTTTATGGAGATAGAACGACCCTCGTCGAAATCATGAACATCGGCTCGGTATCATTCACCTCCCCGTTCTTCGCGGCGCCCATGGCCGGTGTGGTCGATCTTCCCATGCGTATTTTATGCCGTCGCTTCGGGGCGGGACTGGTGTATACGGAAATGGTCAGCGCCGAGGCGATACGTCGCGGACAGAAAAGAACGGCGCGCATGGTGACGGTCGATCCCCGGGAGGGACCGCTGGCGGTACAGCTTTTCGGCACAGACGGTACGGCCGTCGCTAGGGCCGCGGAGTTTGCACAGAGGCGCGGCGCCGTACTGATCGACATCAACATGGGATGTCCGGTCAAAAAGGTCATCAGGCAGGGTGCGGGTGCGGCGCTGATGCGTGATGTCACGGTCGCCGCGGGTCTTGTTGCTGCGGCGAAGGGGGCGGTGGATGTGCCCGTGACCGCGAAGATCCGGGCGGGGTGGAATGAATCATCGATAAACTATCTGGATATGGCACACAGAATCCGGGACGCAGGCGCGGATGCAATCTGCCTCCATCCCCGAACGGCGACCCAACACTTTACGGGCCGGGCCGACTGGACACGGGTGGCGCACCTCGCGGACTCGCTTGATATACCGGTTGTCGGAAGCGGCGATATCAACTCGCTGGATGAGGCCCGGGATCGCATAAAACAGACCGGTGTGGCGTTCGTGATGATCGGCCGGGGGGCCATGGGAGCGCCCTGGGTGTTTTCAGAATCCGGCGCCCCGAGAGACCGGACGGAGCTATTGGATATCATCCTGGAACACTGCCGCCTGGCGGCGGAGTATTACGGCGAGAGCCGATGTGTCCCCATCATCCGTCGACATGTCTGCTATTATATAAAAGGCTTTCGAGGTGCGGCGTCCTTCAGAGAACACCTGATGCGGACAAAACGATACGACGATATGCTGACATCCATACGGGATTATTTATCCCACAGGGAGGAGGGCGACTATGCCACCGGCTCAGACGGGTCTCGGGGCGAAGCGGGCGATTATATTCAACGTGAAGGATGATGCGCTGCTTCCCATTACCGAGGCCCTCACATCCAGGTCGATACGAACCATTATGGAACATACGGTTCGTGATCTGAAAAAGACGATGAGGGCCGAACCTCCTGAATATCTCATCATCGGCGCCGGATATCTTATCTCCCGGGCGCCCACCTTGTTGTTCTCACTGACGAAAGAGTTTCGATTCATCCCGATAATACTCACCATGACGGAGAGCGAGCGTGATGCCTGTCAATCCCTTCTGGATGAGGCCGTCTCCGCCTGTATCATGGAGCCGTATCATTCAAGTGAGATACAGTTCGCCCTCCTGACGGCCGACAGAACCGCCTCGGGCCGCATTCTTACATCGGCCGCCAACGACCATTTCGAACAGTTCAAGAATACGCACAAGGTCTTTATCGGCCGGTCATCCAACGCCATTTCAGTACGCAAAGGAGTTTTGAGGGCGAAAAAACACCGAAGGCCGGTTTTCATCGAGGGTGAATCGGGCTGCGGCAAGATGCAGATTTCCCTGGCGATTCATCTGGCAGGGTCGGACAGCTTCGCCCCGATACGGATCTATGATCCTCTGCTGTCTCAGAGGCGGGGACGGGGTGTCGTCAAATCTATTGAGGAGATACACTCCACCGGAACGGTGGTGGTCAGAAACAGCCGGGAGTGCAGCGATGAGGATATTCTATACCTTACCTCTCTTTTGAATGCTCCGCCTCTGTTAAACAGCTCCATGCCGCGGCTGATTATTCATCACGATCCGAGGAAGGGTTCGCCGGCGTTTGATATCGACACGGAAAGGATGGAGGCGATACACATAGATCCTCTCAGGGAGCGCAGGGAGGATATTACCCTCATCACCCGATACTTCATTGAATCGGCCAGCCGTGTTTTTTATCGACGACCGGCGCCCGTCACCCCCCAGGCTCGAAACCTCATGCTCAACTATTCGTGGCCGGGTAATGTCAACGAGCTGTTTTTTGTCACGCTCTTCGCCCTGATCGCCTCCGAGGGGAGGGATATATACCCGATGAACCTGCCTGACTTTATCACATCCAATGACCCCTACGCCATGGAGAAAGCTTCTCTGGAGAACCTGTTGAAGGCAAAGCTCGTTCCTCTGATCCAGAAGATGAACGTAGACAGCATGCAGGGGCTGTACCCCATCGTGATGGGAAGGGTCGAGGAGCCGCTGATCAAGCTCGTCCTGTCGGAAACGGGGGGCAATCAGTCGAAATCCGCGGCCATACTGGGAATAAACCGGAACACACTGGCAAAGAAGATCAAGCAATATGGTATACAATGATCATACGGGAGAGGGGAGAGGGATCGTGTGGTACCGGTAATTGTCTTGACAGGATGAGCGACCGTTATGTATAGTGAAACCGCATAATAATACAGCAAAAATGGATTGTACCGAAGGAAGCGAAACAGATGCACGAGATCATTCACAACGCATTCATTGACAGCGCCCAGTTGAAAAAGGAGTTTGCCGAAAAATATGAATTAACCATCGATACCGTCGCCGATCTCATCGCGCAGTCCTTTACCCGGGGCAATAAACTGCTGCTCTTCGGTAACGGCGGCAGCGCCGCCGATTCCCAACATATCGCCGCCGAGTTCGTCAACAGATTCAAGATCGAGCGGCCGCCGCTTCCCGCGATCGCATTGACGACCGACACATCGATTCTCACCAGTATCAGTAATGACTATGATTTTGCGGACGTCTTCTCAAAGCAGATAAAGGCCTTGGGGATCAAGGGGGATGTCGCCGTGGCCATCAGCACCAGCGGCAATTCTCCCAATATCATCAGGGGAATCGAGGCGTGTCACGCCCTGGGGGTCACCTCCGTGCTTTTATCCGGGGGCAGCGGCGGGAAGGCGTTGAGCATGTGTGATTATGAGTTCATCGTGCCCTCGAACGACACTCCCCGTATCCAGGAGGTGCATATCATCCTGGGACATGTGTTGTGCGAGCTGGTGGATTTCAAACTGTTTCAAAGCGCCGCGACATGAAAAAAATGCCCATCGATCCCCTGGATCCTTCAGGGATACGGACATACGAAGCGAAGAGCAGATCCAGCAAGGTCTCGTCGATGGACCTCGCGAAACCGCCCAAAATCGGCATGACCGTCTCGGAGTTTTTCGATCGCCTTCCGAATATTCTGGCGGCCGGGGACCTGAAATCGGTGATCGACGCCGTCGTCCGTGCGGTGCGGAATAAAAGGCCGGTGATGTTCTCCATGGGGGCTCATCCCATCAAGGTGGGCATGGGACCGTTGATCGTGGACCTGATGGAGCGGGGCGTGGTGAGCCATGTGGCCCTCAACGGCGCCGGGATCATTCATGATTTCGAGCTGGCCTATATAGGATCGACATCGGAGGACGTGGCCGAGGCCCTTGATGACGGGAGCTTCGGCATGGCCCGGGATACGGCGGATATCCTTAACGGGGCCATTGCCAGGGGCGCCGCAGAGAATGATCAGAAAATGGGATTGGGGCGATCGGTCGGTGAGATGATCGAAAAAGAAGAAATGCCGTATCGCGCAAGCAGCATTTTGGCGGCCGGTGCGCGCCTCGGCATTCCGGTGACCGTTCACGTCGCCTTAGGCACGGATATTATTCACATGCACCCCTCGGCAAACGGGGCGGACATCGGCACGACATCGATGCGGGACTTCTATCTCTTTTCGGCATCCGTGGCAGGGCTTTCGGGCGGAGTCTATTTTAATATCGGATCGGCGGTGATCATGCCCGAGGTCTTCCTGAAAGCCGTCGCCCTGGCCCGAAACCTGGGTCACCCCGTAGAGGATTTTTTCGCCGTCAATATGGATTTCATGCAGCAGTACCGGCCGCATACCAATGTGGTAACCCGGCCGACGATGAAATCCGGTCGGGGTGTGAATCTGATCGGGCATCATGAAATCATGATTCCACTTCTGTGCGCCGGAGTCGTCGACGGACTGACGTGACGGAATGGGCGTCGTTGATGCGGTGCGGTGTGGTCGTCAGGGAGGACCCGTGCCGTGTGCGGGGTAACAGACTGAGGATGAGAGACGATGGACGAAAAAGCGGATCGCACCCGCTCGAACGGGAGTGATGTTCCGACCGATGATCGGAAAAAATCGGGACGCTCGGCGTGCCTGATGGGATGCATGATATTTTTCGGCGTCATCGTGCTCATCTGTGCCGGGGGTGTGTTTTCCTTATACCTGATCGGGAAGGGATCGATGGAAGCGGTTACTGAGTTCGAGGAACGTATTGTGACCGAATATCCGCAAGGGTACGAGCCCGGGGTGCTGACAAAATCCTTTTCACAGCTCATATCCGGAGTATTGACCTGCCGGATTACACCGGAGGAATTTCTCGCAATATACTACAGATTCTTTCTCTCGATGCTCGATGGCGCCTTGACCCCGAGCGAATTACAGGGTATAGTGATGTATATAGAGGAGGCGAGTGCCGGAGAGTTGGAACCATGACATTCGGATGATTTGTATGAAAAAGGGCAAAAAGACACGAGTGCTCATTATTGATGATGAGAAGTTCTTTCGGGATGTGCTGGGGAAGGAATTTTCCGAATCGGGATTTGAGGTGTTCACCGCGGAAGACGGCGGCGTGGGATTCGATGTATATCAGGATGTGAGGCCGGATGTTGTTATTGTCGATAAGGTAATGCCGAACGTGGGCGGGACCCGTTTTTTGAAAATGGCCCATGATCTTGATTGGAGCAAGGATGTCATCTTCGTCACCGTCAGCTCGATGATCAAGGAACCGCCCCACGAGCATAATCGGGACGTGCTGGGCTCGAGGGTTCACATACCGAAATTCACAAAGCCTGTGGATATTGTGATCCTTGTGGAGCAGTTGATTACCCGAAAGGCCAGTTCCTGATTCAATGATTTTTTTGTCCATGTACACGCCGCCGATCGTACCGGCGGCTTTTTATATGACGATACAACGTGTAGAGAACGCATGAATCTGCTGTCGATATCACTGAAGGTCTTTGGAAAGTACTGCCTGGTCGTGGGCGGGGGTGCCGTGGGTACCAGGAAGGTATCCGCGCTTCTTAACGCCGGCGCACGGGTGACGGTTGTATCCAAGGAGTTTTCTCCGAGACTGGAAGAGCTGGATCGTCACGGCGAGGTGATGTTGATACGGAAAGATTTCGAGCCAGAGGTTTTGGATGACGCCTTTCTGTGTATCGCCGCCGTGAACGATCGGGAGACGAGCATACGGATCATGGAGGCGTGTCGCAGTCGGGGAGTCCTGGTGAACGTGGCGGACGTACCGGACATGTGCGATTTCTACTTCCCGGCGGTGGTCAACCGCGGCGATCTCAGCATAGCGATATCCACCGGCGGCGTATCCCCCGCGACGGCGCGCCGTATCCGCCAGGACCTGGAGGACCAATACGGCCCCGAGTACGCGGGAGTGCTCAGGGTAATGGGAAGCATCCGGGAATCCCTCCGGGAGTCCGGGATCACGGGCGATCGATTGGCAGAGATCATGGGGAAGATCGCGTCCCTCCCCCTGGCCCGGATCATCGCGGAGGGAAGTCTGCGGGATGTTCCACGGATTATCAACGAGTTCTTCGAAGAGGAGGGGGTCATCCATCGCATCGATGAGGACTTCGATGAAATCGAAGACTTGAACGGTCGGAAGGTGGAAATATTCGTGGTGGGGATGAGCCACAAGACGGCACCGGTTGAAGTGCGGGAGCGCATGGAACTGCGTCTTGATCTCATCAAGGATTTCCTCGTGGGACTCAAGGAGTTTGCCGAGATAACCGAGTGCGTGGTTCTGTCCACCTGCAACCGGGTGGAAATCCTGGGGTGCGCCTTCGATGTGGATCGTGCGGTGGAATCGTCGATTTCGTATCTCGGGCGGTTTCACGGCAAGGATCCCCAGGGGATGCGGAAGTTCTCCTATATTCATCGGGGCGCGGAGGCGATAGCCCACATATTCCAGGTGGCCTCGGCCCTCGATTCCATGGTGGTGGGAGAGCCGCAGATCCTGGGCCAGGTGAAGGATTCGTATCGATCGGCGACGACGGCGGAGACCACAGGACTGATTCTCAACCGCCTGATGCACCGGGCATTTTTTACGGCAAAGCGGGTGAAAAATGAGACCGCCATCTCATCCCGTCCGGTGTCCGTCAGCTCGGCGGCGGTATGGGTCGCCGAGGAGGTCCTAGGAAATCTCGATGGATCCCGGATCCTGGTGATCGGAGCGGGGGAGATGAGCGAGGATACGCTCCAGCATCTGTGCGGCAGGTGTCCAAAGGATGCCGTGATCGTCAACCGGACCTTCAAAACGGCCCGGGATCTGGCGGAACGCTTTTCCCGCATCGGCGCCCGGGCGCTCCCCTGGGAAGAGATGGAGTCCGCCCTGGTCGAGGCGGATGTGGTCGTCGCCTCCACCGGGTCACAGGAACCGGTGATCACGGACAGGATGCTGCATCGGGTTATGGAAGGGCGGGCTCAGCGCCCCATCGTGCTCATTGATATCGCCGTTCCCAGAGATGTTGCACCCTCAGTGTCCGATATACCGGGAGTGAGTCTGTATAATATGGATGATCTGGAAGACGTGGTGTCTCGAAACATCGCTCTACGCGCCGAGGACGCCGATCGGGCACGCGCCATCGTAGAGGAAGAGACCGCCAAGTTCTCCGAATGGCTCAAGAGTCTGGATATGGTGGGGACCATCATCTCCCTCAGGGAAAAGCTGATGCGTATCGGCAAAGACGAGATGGAAAAACTCATCGTTTCCTGGGGAGGACTGGATGAGAATAAGCGTGAAAAGCTGGAGCACATGACCACATCTATTATCAAAAAGATTCTCCACGATCCGACCGTGTACCTGAAGCGGGAGCCCTGGCTGGGGAGTGAAATGACCATCAACGTCGTCAAGGGGCTTCTGGGGCTGGCGGACGAGGAATATGATGAAGATCAAAATTGGGACGAGGCGTAGCCCCCTGGCGATGGTCCAGACCCGCCTGGTGGCCGCTCTCCTCGCGGAAGCCGTTGACGGTGTCGAGACGGAGCTCGTTCCGATGAATACCCGGGGCGACCGCAGCGATCGCATCGCCCTGTGGAAAATAGGGGGAAAGGGATTGTTCGTCCAGGAGCTGGAGCAGGCTCTTGCCTCGGGAGCGATCGACATCGCGGTTCACAGCATGAAGGACCTTCCCGCCGATACCAACGAGGCGTTTTCACTGGGGGCCGTGCCTGTGCGTGAGGACCCCCGGGACACCCTGATTTTCTCAAGAAGGATACAGTCGATTCGTGATCTCCCACAGGGGGCCGTCGTCGGGACGTCCAGCCTCAGAAGAAAGGCCCAGCTCCTCTCCCAAAGGCCCGATCTGGTGGTAACGCCGCTTCGGGGGAACGTGGGCACCAGGATGGAAAAAGTAGAAAAGGGTGAGTGCGACGCCACGCTGCTGGCGGCCGCCGGCATGAGGCGGCTGGGGATTGATCCAGATGCGTATTGCCTGCTTGCCGGTGAGGATTTTATCCCCGCCGCGGGGCAGGGCGCATTGGCTGTGGAGGTGCGGCGGGGCGATGAGGGGCTGGTCGATGTGCTGGACCACCGACAGAGCCGGATAACGGCGCTTTCCGAGCGGGCGTTCGTGACGGCCCTGGGGGCCGACTGCCGCTCGGCGGTGGGCGCATATGCACGGATTGAAGACGGAACGCTGACAATCACCGGGATGGTATCGGCGCCGAACGGTTCGCGGATCATCAGGGAGGAAGAATCCGGCCATCCCGATCATTTCGAGGATATCGGTAAAAAACTCGCCGAAACCTGTCTTGGGCAGGGAGCCGATACGCTCCTTTCCATGCACCCGGAGGGATGACATCGAATGATGACGCATAAGAAAAGACCCCCCGGCACGGTCTATCTGGTGGGGGCGGGTCCCGGCGATCCTGGGCTGTTGACCCTCAGAGGGGCGGAGTGCCTCGGTCGGGCGGACGTGGTGGTATACGACAACCTGGTCGATCCCGACATCCTGTCCCACGCCCCGGATAAAGCGGAGATGCTTTTCGCCGGGAAAGAGGGGGGACACCACTACATGACCCAGGACGACATCAACCGGCTCCTGGTGGAGAAGGCAAGACAGGCGGATGTCGTGGTGCGGCTGAAGGGGGGGGATCCATTCATCTTCGGCCGGGGTGGAGAGGAGGCGTTAGTCCTCGCCCGAGAGGGGATTCCCTTCGAGGTGGTCCCCGGAGTTACCGCGGCCGCGGCGGTTCCCGCCTATGCGGGGATCCCGGTGACCCACCGGGGCCTGGCGTCACAGGTGGCGTTCATCACCGGTCATGAGGATCCCACAAAGTCGGAAGAAGGGGTGGATTGGGAGTACCTCTCCGGTTTTTCCGGCACGCTGGTTGTCCTGATGGGCGTCAAGCGCCTGAAGGAAAACACGGCCCGGCTGATGGCGGGGGGATTGTCCCCGGAGACGCCTGCGGCGGTTATCTCCCGGGGGGCGACGCCCAGGCAATCCGGGGTCTTCGGCACCCTGGGGACCATCAGCGACCTGGTGGAAAAGCACGGCGTCACGGCGCCCGCGGTGCTCGTGGTGGGGGAGGTTGCGTCCTTACGGGAGCATCTCGCGTGGTACGATCGGCTGCCGCTGTTCGGAAAAAAGATTGTGGTGACCCGGGCGAGCCATCAGGCGGGGGAGCTGTGCGGAATGCTCCGGCGGCTGGGGGCGGAACCACTGGAGCTGCCGTCGATCGAGATCGCACCGCCGGAGGACATGAAAAGGGCAAAAAAGACCGTCGCCGAGATAGGCGGCTACGATTGTGTGGTTTTTACCAGTCCCAATGGCGTTCGGGCGTTCTTTTCGATCCTGGATGAGCTGGGAAAGGACACACGGGCCCTCGGTCGGGCCGTGGTGGCGGCGATGGGGCCGGGGACGAAGGTCGCCTTGGAAGATCACGGAATCGTGCCGGATGTGGTGCCGGATGAATTCATCGCCGAGGCTCTGGCAGATGCGATCATCGATTACGTGCCCGGCGGCGTGAAGGGGAAGCGGATACTCCTCTTTCGCGCACAAGTTGCCCGGCCGGTCCTCCCGGAGCGTCTAAAGGCGGAAGACGCTGATGTGGACGATGTGGCGGCGTATCGGGCCGTACGCCCCGAGGTCTCCCGAGAGGAGATCGCACGTACCCTGGATGGTGCGGATTTATTGACCTTCGCAAGCGGCTCTACCGCCGTGAACCTGGGGGAGATGTTTCGCATCAATACCATATGGGACGATGGATCGGTCGTCGTCCCGGAGGCCGTCTCCATCGGCCCGGTGACGACCGACAAGGCGCAAAGAGCGGGATTTCACGTGGCGGCGGAGGCCGCGGAATATACAATACCGGGCCTGGTTCAGGCGATCATACATCACGTTACAGGCGAATCATGATAGGAATTTCAAAGTTGTATATGGGTGCCGTGGAGGAGTCGGATGTGCTGCGATACGGGTGTCGTTCCGATCAGCTCCCGTCCCATCTCCTGCAGTTCTCCGAGGATAAGAAGCCGGTGGTGGTCTTCAACTGCACCCGTCGGTGCAATCTGAAGTGCGTCCACTGCTACAGCGACTCCGAGAATATCGATTACACCGACGAGCTTTCCACCGACGAGGCGATGGGGGTCATAGACGACCTGGTGAAATTCGGGGCGCCGGTGATTCTCTTCTCCGGGGGCGAGCCGTTGATGCGCCCGGACCTTGATGAGCTGATCGCCCACGCCAAGAACCGCGGGATGCGGGCGGTCATCTCCACCAACGGCACCCTCATCACCGAAAAGCGCGCCCGGCGGCTCGGCGAGTTGGGGCTCTCATACGTCGGGGTGAGTCTGGACGGATTGGAAGAGACCCACGATACCTTCAGGCGGGTTCCCGGTGCGTTCAAAAACGCCCTTTCCGGCATCAGGAACAGCATGGCGGCGGGCATCAAGGTGGGCCTCCGGCTGACCATCAACCGGGCGAACCGGGCGGAGATCCCCGGCATATTCCGTCTCCTCGAGGACGAGGGCGTCCCCCGAATATGTTTCTATCACCTCGTGGTGACCGGCAGGGGGACGGACCTCTTTGATGCGCTCTTGACCCATGAGGAGACGAGGGATGTCCTCGATACCATCATCGACGAGACCAAGAAGCTCTTCGATCGGGGGCGGGAGCCGGAAGTCCTGACGGTGGACAACCACGCCGACGGGCCGTATCTCTATCTCCGGCTGCTTCGGGAAGACCCGGAGAGGGCGGACGAGGTCTTCAGGCTCCTCATGCGAAACCAGGGCAACTCCTCAGGCGTGGGCATCGGCTGCATCAGCTGGGACGGCACGGTCTATGCCGACCAGTTCTGGCGAAACCACCCCCTGGGGAGCGTCCGGGAGCGCCCCTTCTCGGCCATCTGGACGGATCCCAACCATCCCCTTCTGAGCCGCCTCAGGGATAAAAAACAGTTCGTTACCGGGAGATGCGCCTCATGCCGGTGGCTGGATATCTGCGCCGGGAACTTCCGGGCCCGGGCGGAGGCCATGACCGGCGATGTCTGGGCGTCCGATCCCGCCTGTTACCTCACCGATGAAGAGATTGCACAGCCCGCCTGAGGAAAACATGACGGATACCCCCTCCATATCGTCTCCGGGCGGCTCCTTTGATGTGATAATCGTGGGGGCCGGCCATGCCGGGTGCGAGGCGGCCCTCGCCGCCGCACGCATGGGATGCGCCGCACTGCTGGTCACAAACAACGTCGACAACATCGGCCAGATGTCCTGTAACCCGGCCGTCGGCGGGCTTGCCAAGGGGCAGCTCGTCAAGGAGATAGACGCCCTGGGGGGAGAGATGGGGCTGGCCATCGATTTTGCCGGCATCCAGTTTCGCACCCTCAACACCACGAAGGGCCCGGCGGTCCAGTCTTCCCGGGCCCAGGCGGACCGAGTCGCCTACCGGGCGTACATGAAGTGGCAAATCGAGGGCACGCCGAATCTCTCTCTGACTCAGGAGATGGTAAAAGAATTGATCATCGACGGCGGCCGGGTGCGCGGGGTCAGAACGGAGTACGGAAACGAGTATCACGCCCGGGCCGTGGTCATAGCCACCGGAACCTTCATGGAGGGCCTCGCCCGCATCGGGGAGATGACCTTTCCGGCGGGGCGGATGGGGGACCCACCGTCCATCGGTCTGTCCCGGTCGTTGGAATCGGCGGGGATCGAAATCGGTCGGTTCTCCACCGCCACCACGCCCAGGCTGGACGGGCGGACCATCGACTGGGCGAAAACCGAGATGCAGCCGCTCCAGGAAAAGGTCACCCCCTTCTCATTTCGAAGCCCCCCCATTGATCGGCCCCAGGTCCCCTGTTATATCACGTACACAGATCAACGGACCCACGACGTCATACGGCGGGTGATGGATACAAAAGTCGTCAGCGACGTCTACCACGCCCGTAAGGGCCCCCGCTACTGCCCCTCCATCGAGGAGAAGGTGCTCTTTTTTCCCGAGAAGGATCGGCACCAGATATTTCTCGAGCCGGAGGGATACACCACATCAGAGGTGTATGCCAACGGCATCTTCACCACCCTGGGGATCGAGGCCCAGCGGGAGATCATCCGTCACATTCCCGGGTTGGAGGAGGCGCGGATGATACGTCCGGCCTACGCGATCCGGTACGATATGGTGCAGCCCACCCAGCTTCGGGTCACCCTGGAGACAAAAAAGGTCACAGGCCTGTTTCTGGCCGGACAGATCAATGGCACCTCCGGGTACGAGGAGGCGGCGGCCCAGGGGATCATCGCGGGTATCAACGCGGCGCTCACCGTCCAGAAGAGGGACCCGGTGGTGATCTCCCGATCCCAGGGGTACATCGGCGTGATGATCGACGACCTGGTCACCCGGGGCGTGGTCGAGCCGTACCGCATGTTCACCTCCCGGGCCGAGTATCGCCTGAGCCTCAGGGAGGGAAACGCCGTCTTTCGGTTGACACCCCTGGGAAGGGAGATCGGCCTCATCGACGACGACGCATGGAAGATCTTTGAGGAGAAGCGGCGGGCGTATGAGCGGTGCCTGGAGCTGTTTCAGGTGAAGATGTCCCCGTCGACTAAGGTACTTGATTTATTTCATTCCCTGGGATTGAACGACCTGAAGAAACAATCGACCCTGGGAGAGGTGCTGCGCCGGCCCGAGGTGGACGTGGATATGCTGATGAACATCGCCCGGGGAGCGGTGTCCGAGACGGCCCGGAATCTGGAATCGATTCCCCCCTCCGCCCTGGCCGAGGCGGCCGTCGAAATCAAGTACGAGGGGTATCTCAGGCGGCAGGACGAGCAGATCCATCGGTTTAAAAAGATGGAGGGGGTGAAGATCCCGGAGGATTTTCGCTATGACGGGCTCGCCGGTCTTTCCAGTGAGGTCGTGGAAATTCTGGAGCGGATTCGCCCGGAGACGGTGGGCCAGGCCTCCCGCACGCCGGGGATTACGCCGGCGGCGGTATCGATCCTCTTGGTGCATCTCAAAAAAAGGGGTGCGGCGTAAGGGCGATCATTTTCAACTTCCCATACCGGGCGGCGCTCGGTACAGGGACGATAGGCATATAAAAAATGTAAAAAAGCCCCTGGAGTTTCCTCCAGGGGCTTTTTGGGTGTACATCCTGACAGCAGAGTTCTTAGAACTCGTACTCCAGGGTGTTTACGATGGACCAGATTTCGCCCCAGTCGCCGCGGGTTCCGTCGGCCTTCTCGTAATCCCAGGAATCGCCGGTGAACAGTACGCCGCCGGCCAGACTATAGGTCAGACCTTCCATGATCTCGTAAGAAACAGACAGGTCGATTTCCCATCCCAGATCGTTGGACACTTCCCAGGAATTGTAGGTGTAGTTGCCTGAATACCAGGCGACCGGATGCGGATACCCAGGGCTATCCGGCGCAAACAGAGCCGCTCTCGTGGCGTTGTTTTGGCCGATATCCTCGGTCCACTTGGCCCAGATTACCGCGCCGGAAACCGTCAGCTTATCCATCGGGCATACTTCGAAGTACCCCTTGATGGCCGTGATGTTTTCCAGGTTGTTGGCGGACCAGGGATCACCCCAGATAGATTGGTTGCCACCGGCGGAGCCTGCGATGATTCGTCCGAACTCAAAGGCATCCACACTGATGAAGTTCATGTTCACATGTTCCCAGGAAACATCATTCCAGTCATGCTCCTGACCGCTTCCCATTATGAAAGCGGCACCGACTCTGAACAGGTCGTTGTAGTAGGACACGTCAGCATAGATGTTCCAACCGGAGATGTCCAGACTTCTGGGAGCCGCATTGGGTCCAAGGGCCGCAGCATAGGGATCGGCTACGAGGCCGCCTCGATACCAGTGAGAATCAGCGCTCCCTATGATCCAGGAAGCCTCAGCGGCGATGTCGATCATATCCATGATATTGCCGGTGTAGGCAACGCCCACGAAGCCGACAACGGCATCGTAATAGCCGGGATTGTTGAAACCAGCGGCGGTCCATGTGGCGGAGTTACCCAGAACTCCCCACACACCACCATCGCCGGAAGCATCATCATCCCACAGAACACCGCCGAAGACCTCAAGCAGATGTCCTTCGATGGGGGATATGCCCAGATTCATGGCCACAAGATCGGCGTCCCAGTTGTAGGCCTCGTCGGCGGAACCGGCTGTCACGTTGTCGGCAACCTTGAAGTAGGACAGAGACACGGCTACGGGGCCCCAGGCGTTGGCCCAACGGGCGCCGTCCCAGCCGTCATTGCTGAAGACGGTTCCGTATCCATACGATTCGGGGAATCGCCCTACGGTGAAGGTTCCTACCGGAGGAACGGTGAACTCAAGATACGCATGATCAATGTAGTCGGCGTTGCTGTCGTTAATCCGAAGCGCGCTGCCCGTTCCCCAGGTATCCTCGGCGATGTCGATGCGGACAACCGCCTTCAGATATTCGCTCCGGGTGTGGGTGATGGTCAGGCGAAAACGCTGATCGATGAACCCGGTGTACAGGCCGTCCTCATGGCTTGGAACCACTCCAAAATCTTCGACTTCCTTGTCGAAGTTCCACTCGGTCCAGGCCCGTACCCGGTAGGCACCGGAAAAAGTTGTCTCTGCAGCAAAGGATGTGGCGACGACGCCGATACTCACAATTACTGCAAGAAGTGCCACTGTGAATTTCTTCATATTGAACTCCTCAATCCAATTAACAGATACACTCAATCCGTTTCTCGTCATGGGTGTATTTGTAACGGATAAAAGAAACAGAGTCAAGGAAAAAAGTTAGGCAAATCTAAAAAAATTAGGAGTGACTAATTATAATAATCTTATACAGTGGAAAAATCATCCGGGTGCGGCATAGCGACGATCGTTTTGGTATCACGATGCCACCTTTTCCGGCAGAAGATATGAAGAGAGATCCTGCAGCAGAAAGCCCCTGGAGTTTTGTCCGGGGGCTTTCTGGAGGGATATCAATACCGCGAAGTTTTTTAGAACTCGTACTGCAGGGTGTTCACGATGGACCAGACTTCCCACCAGTCGCCCCGGGTGCCGTCGGCCTTCTCGTAATCCCAGGAATCGCCGGTAGAGAGCACCGCTCCCTCGAAAGTGTAGGTCAGGCCCTCCATGATCTCATAGGAGAGGGCCAGGTTGATTTCCCATCCCAGATCGTCGGACACCTCCCAGGACTGATACCCGTAATTGCCGTAGGTCCATGCGGGATGCAGGTACGCGGGACACTTGGACCGGAAAGCGGCCTCCCGTGAGAGAGAATTCCAGCCGATTTTCTCCGTCCACTGTGCCCAGATGACAGCAACGGAGATCGTCAGCGTGTCGGTCGGGCGTATTGTGACATATCCCTTGGCGACGGTGATGTTTTCGAGACTGTTGTTAGCGTAGAGATGCGGCCACCACACGGAGGCGCCACCGTCGTTACGGCCGCCGGTGATGATGTGGGCGAATGAGAAGTCACCGTCGGGGGTGATGCAATTCATATTGACATGTTCCCATGAGCTCGCGTTGTTCCACCGGTGTTTCCGGCCGCTGCCCATGGCGAATGACACACCGATCGTGAACAGGTCGGTGCAGCGGGAAAGGTCCACAAAGACGTTCCAGCCGGAAATATCCAGACTTGTACGGGCGTTGTTCGCGGGCATGCCGGTGTTGTGGGGATTACCGCCGCCCTTGAGGAAATGCGTGACGGCCTCACCGAACAGCCAGGACGCCTCGACGTTGAGGGAGATCATATCATCGAAGTTTCCTCTATAATTGACCCCCGCAAAGCCGACCCACACATATGAAGGGAGGAGCATGATGAATGACGTCGAGCGGACACTGTTATATCTGCCGTGAATGTGTTACCATATAAAAAACGATATCAAACCTGAACGGAGAGACGACAATGAGTCAGATTGATTCATTTTCCGGCTTTTTTGATGAAACACTTTCTTTTTACCGGGAACTGAAGGGACACAATAAAAAAGAGTGGTTCGAGGATCACAAAAAGGAGTTCGAGCGCTTCGTGATGGAGCCGGGCCGGGCCTTTGTGGTGGATATGGGGAAAAGGCTCCGGGAGATCGCCCCGGGTATTATCGCCGATCCGAGGGTGAATCGGTCGCTCTTCCGGATCAATCGTGATACGCGCTTTTCGAAGGACAAGACACCGTACAAGACACACCTCGCCCTCTGGTTCTGGGAGGGGGCCGGAAAGCGCATGGAGTGCTCCGGGTTCTATTTTCACCTGGAGCCGGATCTGCTGATGCTCGGGGCGGGGATCTATATGTTCGAAAAACCGGCGCTGGAGGAGTATCGCCGATCGGTGGTGCACCCGGTGTACGGCCCCAATCTGGATGATGCCATCGAGGCGCTGGGGGGAGGGGTGCAGGGGAATGGCGGGTGCGGCCTCTATCCGGGGGCGCGGTACAAGCGGGTGCCCCGGGGCTATGATCCGGACCATGAACGGGCGGAGCTTCTCCTCAACAAGGGGCTCACAGCGGGGGACGACGGACCGATCCCATCGGAGCTCTTTACTCCCGTGCTTCTTGATTACTGCATGGCAAGATACGAGAAGATGCTGCCGTTGCATCGCTGGCTGGTGGAGATGACCGGGCGCTTGTAGACACATTGGACTGCACTAATGAGCAGTCGAGTATGACGAACAGCGGCGGCCGGGCACGGCCGCCGCTGTTGTATGAGGGCGCATGATGGGTCGCTTATAAGGTGTTTCGCCGCCCCCGACTCCGTGCCGGGGTGCGGCCTCGATCCGCCTTGCGGACGTCACCACCCGGTGTCGTTCGGGAGTACCCCGGGATCGATCGGGTTACGGGCGCATGCGGCGACTGTCGGAGAATCGAAGGCCGCTGTGGGGCTTTCCCTGCATTCTGGCGCTGAAGATATCCTTCCCTGTGATGAGGACGTACCACCCCTTATGTGCATGACACGTTACCGTGAATTTTCTTTTCAGGCCGATCGTTACATCGGTCAGGGGAAAAGAGGCCGCTTCCATCCGGGCGATATCGGGACGACCGTTTTCATCCGGGAGGTAGCGGGGAAACCGCTTTCAAACGGTGTGGATTCGTGACGTGTGAAGCGTCCGGGGTGTGCCTTTTCGAAATGAACGGGACCTGCGGGATGTGTCTATTTCTTCCTGTTCTTCTCCAGAAGTCCGAAGAGGTAGCGGTTCGTGATGGGGAGGCGTCGATCCCGGCCGAAGGCCTTAGGGGTGATTTTTATGCCCGGAGGGGCCTGGCGGCGCTTGTACTCATTGAGATCGACCATCCTGGCCACCTCGAATACCAGGTCCAGGTCGAAGCCGAGTTCCGAGATCTCCTCGGGGCACATATCCTCCTCCACATAGGCGTGAAGTATGGGATCGAGCACGTCGTAGGGGGGGAGGGAATCTTCATCCTTCTGGTCCGGCCTGAGTTCTGCGGACGGTGGCCTGGTGATTGTGGTTTGGGGAATGATCTCACGGCCCGATCGATCGTTGATGAATTCACTCACCTCATATACCACGGTCTTGGGGACGTCCTTGATGACGGCGAAGCCGCCGGCCATGTCTCCATAGAGAGTGCAGTATCCCACGGCCGTCTCGCTCTTGTTCCCGGTGGTGAGCACGAGGCTTCCCCGGTAGTTCGAAAACGCCATCAGGATATTGCCGCGGATGCGGGCCTGGAGGTTTTCTCCGGTTACGCCCAGGTCTCCGTCCCCCAGGTGGGGAGACAGCTCATAGATGTAGGTGGTGTATATCTCCCTGATGGGGACGGTGAAGATATTAATGCCGAGGTTTTCGGCCAAGAGCTCCGCGTCGCTCCGGGTTTCGTTGGAGGTATACTGGGAAGGCATGGTGATGCCGGTGACGTTTTCGGTGCCGATGGCCTGGGCGGCGATGGCGGCGGTGAGGGCCGAATCGATGCCGCCGGAAAGCCCGATGACCACCCGGGAAAAACCGTTCTTTGTCACATAATCATGGGTGCCGAGTATCAGCGCCCAGTATATCTCCTCGATCCTGTCCATGGGATCGTTGACGACGTGCGGAGTCCGCGTCTCCTTTCGTCCGCCCAGGGGAGTGAAAACCGGGGCGGGGTCGTCGGGGGCGGTGGATGAGGGAGTGGATTTTTTCGAAATGTCCGATTCATCGATGTCGGTGATAAAGAGCTCTTCCGCGAATCGCTTTCCCCGGGCCAGGAGCTTTCCGTCGGGCGTCACCACCATGCTGCTTCCGTCGAAGATCAGCTCATCCTGACCTCCCACCAGGTTATTGTAGAAGAGCAGTGTATCGGTCCTTGTGGCAAAGCCGGCGGCGACCTCGTTCTGGCGAAGATCGAGCTTCCCTGCGTGGAAGGGAGAAGCGGAGATGCACAGGCAGACGTTGGCGCCCGTCTCCCGGGCGTGTTTCTCAACAATACTCCCCTCAATCCAGATGTCCTCGCAGATCGTCAGCATGAAGCGAAACGATTCCATGGCGAAGACGACCGGTTTTTTCCCCCGGGAGAAGTAGCGTTTTTCGTCGAAGACGCCGTAGTTGGGGAGTTCCACCTTGTGGTAGATGTCGATCAATTTGCCGTCGTGCATCAGGGCGGCGGCGTTGAATATATCTCCGTCTATTTGATCCGGAAGCCCCACGACGGCGGTGATACCCCTGGTCTTCGGAATAAGCTCCTCCAGGGACTGCCGGCAGTGTTCGACGAATCGCTTTTTCAGAAGCAGGTCTTCCGGAGGATAGCCGCAGATGGCAAGCTCGGGGAACATGACGACGTCGACATTCTTTTCCCTGGCCTGTTCAATGTATTGGGCGACCTTGGCGGTGTTGCCGCCAAGGTCGCCGACGGTCGTGTTGATTTGAGCCTGGGCGATACGAAGGATGCCCATGAATCTCGATCCTTTGTTACAGCTTCGGCAGATAGTTGTCAATCTCGTACTTGCTGACGTGGATGCGGAAACGATCCCATTCGATCTTCTTGTTCTCGATGAACTTGTTGAAGATGTGATCTCCCAGAGCTTCTCTGACCAGCTCGCTTTTTTCCAGCTCCACAATGGCTTCGTAGAGGTTCCCGGGAAGCTCCGTAATGCCCCGTTCCTTCCTTTTTTCCGGGCTGAACTCGTAAAGATCCTCCTCGATGGGATCGGGGAGATCGTAGCCCTTCTCCATGCCCTTGAGACCGGCGGCGAGCATGACCGCGAATGCCAGGTAGGGATTGCAGGCCGGATCGGGGGAGCGGAACTCCATCCGAGTGGCGTTTTCCTTACCCGGCTTGTACATGGGCACGCGAACCATCGTTGAGCGGTTTCGACGGGCCCAGCTGACATACACCGGAGCCTCGTATCCGGGTACCAGGCGCTTGTAGGAATTGATCCACTGGTTGCAGATGGCGGTGATTTCCCGAGCGTGGGTCAGGATGCCGGCGATATATCCCTTAGCCTCTTTCGAGAGGTTGAGAGCATCGCTCTCGTCGTGAAATATATTCCTGCCGTCCTTGAACAGCGACTGGTGTGTGTGCATACCGCTGCCGTTAATGCCGAAGATCGGCTTGGGCATAAAGGTGGCGTATACGTTGTTGAGCCGGGCGATTTCCTTGATGGTGGTCCTGACGGTCATGAACTTGTCGGCCATCTTCAGGCCTTCGTCATAGCGAAGGTCTATTTCGTGCTGGCTTTCGGCAACCTCGTGATGGGAATACTCGATCTGGATGCCGAACTTCTGCAGGGCGAAGATCGTCTCCCTTCGGAGCAGCCCGCCCAAGTCCAGGGGCGGGGCGTCGAAGTATCCGCCGGTATCGAGGATTTGAGGGTTCTTGTTGTCAGCGAAGTAGAAAAACTCCGGTTCCGGGCCGACGTAGTAGGAATAGCCCAGATCCTTGGCCTTCTGCAGGATCCGCTTGAAGGCGCTGCGGGGATCTCCGGCATACGGCTCTCCGCTGGGCTGCAGGATATCGCAGAACATCCTGACGACCGGTCGTTCCTCGTCGCGCCAGGGAAGGAACTGAAGGGAAGAAGGATCCGGCTTGGCGATCATGTCGCTCTCTTCGATTCTTGCGAATCCCTCGATGGAGGAGCCGTCAAATCCCATGCCTTCGTTCAGCGCTTCTTCCATTTCTCCCGGAGTAACGGCGAAGCTTTTAAGGAAACCGAGGATGTCGGTAAACCAGAATTGGATGAAGCTGACGTTTCGCTCCTTAATGATTTTCAAAACATCACGTTTCGTGCTTGCAATCTGCATTCAATGTCTCCTTTGTGAATAGGCGAAACATCGAGATGTGCCTGTCCTTCGGGGTGATGCAAAAGACAATTTGTAGCACTTTTTCGATGTAACTGCAACGGTTTTCTTTTTGCTCAGTTGAAAAACAAATATCCGCTCAATTCCGTGCGCCCCCTGTCCCGGGGGGCGCGCGAAACTTCGAACAAACCGGTCATAAAAACATGACGCATGTCAGTCTTTGTGAAACTATTTTCCTGAAGTATCCTTGGACTTGAGGATCCCGGCGATATCGAGGCCAGTGGCGCTCTTTATCTCTTCCATGAAGGCCACGGTGGAGCCCGCGATACCCTTCACATAGCTGGGAAATCCCTTGCCGTCCCCGCTGTCGAGAATGGTCACCTTGTCTATCTGCAGGTTGTCCTTCACGACGCCGGTGATTCGATCCAGAATCAAAGGCAGCTGCTGAATCAGGTACAGCTCCTTGGTCTCTTCCTTCTCCCACTGCTCTCTGAGCACCTTGATGGATTCAGCCATCGCCTTGCCGTCTTCCACGATGCGGGCGGCCTTGCCCTTGGCGAAGAGCTCCTGTGCCTCTCGTTCGGCCCGGGCGGGGATCACTACCTCCGCCTCGTATTTCTTCTTGTTCATGTCGACGCGGGCGCTCTCCAGTTTTTCCTCCTCGGTGACCCGGGCGATGTCGCTTGCAACTGTAGCCTTCGCCTCGGCGCCGTTCACCTTCGCCGCCAGCTCCGCGCGCTTGATCTTGTAGGAGTTTTCCGCCTCGATCACGGCAAGTTGCGCCTCGTATTCGGCGACGCTCCCCTTGCGTTTCGCTTCGGCGGCAACCACCTTTGATTCCGCTTCGGTGTTTGCTTCAACGATCAGTGCATCACGCTTTACCTCGGCGTTTTTCTTCCGTCCAATGTTCTCGAGATACCCTTGGGGGTCGGATATATTCTTGATCTTGAACGTATCCAGCACGAGCCCCAGTTTCTCGAGGTCGGTCGACGCCTGCTCGGAGACCCTGGATGCGAACTCGAGCCGCTTTTCATTCGCCTCCTCCGGCGTCAGGGTGGCCAGTACGCCTCGAAGACTACCCTCGATGGTGTGTCGGGCCACGACGGATATTTCGCTCACATTTCTGCCCAGGAAACGCTCGAGAGCGTTATAGAGACCCTGATCTTCACTTCCCGCAACCTTGACGTTGGCCATGGCCTCGATATCGATGGGGATGATACCGTTCGTCAATGCGCCGTCAAGTTTCATCTCGATGGAGATGGTGTTCAGCGGCATCCGGGTGACCGATTCGATGATGGGTATTTTCAGCCCCCTGCCGCCCTTGAGCACCCGGTATCCAACCACGGTGCCGTCCTTGAGCTTCCGTCTGCGACCGGAAAAGATCAACAGCTCATTTGGATGGCTGATTTCAAGGTTGACCTTGATAAACGCGATCAACAGCAGAAGAGCGATGACCGCTACGGCAATGATGATGCCGATGGTCTCAGCTGTCAGTTCCATATCGTGTTCCTCCGTTTCTCAATTATCTGATCAAGCCGAAACGGCATCCGTCTCAGCCTGTTTCGTCTTTCGTTTCGTGTAAATGTCTCAGCCGATGGCCTGCCTGCCCCGTTCTCCGGTGCGAATTCTGATGACCTGGGGAAGGTCAAGTATGAATATCTTGCCGTCTCCGATGTTGCCGGTACGGGCGCCCTTTATGATGGCGTCGATGGCCGGCTCCACGTATTCTTCGTTGACGGCTATTTCGATCTTGACCTTTTTCAGGAGATTTATTTCCTTTGGGATACCACGGTATGTTTCGGTGTATCCCATCTGCCGACCCGCTCCCAGAGCGTTTGAGACCGTCATGAGATAGATCTCGTTATCAAACAGGGCCTGCTTGACGTCGGGGAGCATGTGCGGCTGGATGATGGCGACTACCAGTTTCATGGCAATGTCCCTCCTTCATTACTCGGTTGTGAATATCTGAAAACCGTGATAGGCCTCCATGCCGTGCTCGTCGATGTCGAGACCGCGGAGCTCCTCTTCCTTGCTCACCCGCATGCCGATAAGGCTGTTGATGGTGGAAAACATGAGGAAACCTGCGGCGATGGCGAACGCGAACACCGAGACAACACCCAGCGCCTGGACGCCCAAAAGCTTCCACCCGCCGCCGAACAACAGGCCCCCGTCGGATGCGAAAAGACCCACAGCCAGGGTTCCCCAGGCGCCGTTGACGCCGTGAACGGCGATGGCGCCCACCGGGTCATCGACCTTGAGAACCTTGTCGATAAACAAGACGGCCAGGACGACCAGGACGCCCGCGATAAGGCCGATCCAGACGGCGCTTCCCGCCGAGACGAACGCGCAAGGGGCGGTGATAGCCACCAGACCCGCAAGTGCCCCGTTGATGGCCATTGAGGCATCGGGCTTACCAAACATCCACCAGGATGCGAACATGGCCGCGATGCCGCCGGCGCCGGCGGAGAGGTTCGTGGTGGTCACGATGTGGGCGATTTCGCCCGCGAGGGCCTCCATGGTGCTCCCGGCATTGAAGCCGAACCACCCGAACCAGAGGATAAACCCGCCCAGGGCCGCCAGGGGAATGTTATGACCCGGAATGGCCTTGGGTTTGCCGTCGGAGTCATATTTGCCCAACCGGGGTCCCAGCACGATGGCCGCCGTCAGGGACAGCCAGCCGCCGGTGGAGTGCACCACGGTGGATCCCGCAAAGTCGAGCATGCCCAGGCTTCCGAGCCAGCCGCCGCCCCATATCCAATGACCGATGATCGGGTAAATCACCGCCGAGATGATGATGGAGTAGGCGATGTACGCGGTGAACTTGGCCCGCTCTGCCACGGCTCCCGCCACGATGGTGGCCGCAGTGGCGCAGAACACCAGCTGGAAGAAGTATTTCGCCTCCAGGGGCACGCTGGTCCAATCCAGGGACGCGAACGTCATGCCGGTCGGGTCGCTGAGGAAGAATCCGCTGGTGCCGAAGAGCAGGTTCCCCGCCCCGAACATGATGGCGAATCCCACCGCCCAGTACATGATGGCGGCGAAGCAAAAGTCCAGCATATTCTTCATGAGCAGGTTGACGGCGTTTTTCGCCCGACAGAACCCGGCCTCAAGCATCGCAAACCCGGCCTGCATGAACATGACCAGGACGCCGGCCAGAAGCACCCAGACGGTATCCAGGGCCACCTTGGTGATGGAGACTGGATCTTCCTCGGCGGCCGCCTCCTCGGCGACGAATTCCGAGGCCGTCTCATCGATGGCGACCGTTTCTTCATCGACCGTCTCTACGACGGCCTCTTCGTCGACCACCTCATCGACGACCGTCTCTTCGGTGCCTTCCGCTGGGGGTGTCGCCGCTTCGTCCTGGGCCAGGGCCGGCATAAGCAGAAGCCCCACCGACCACAGGATCAAGAGAGTCAATACCAAACGTTTTCGTCTCATCAAAACGCCTCCTTTCGAACCTAAGGATGTGTACAACTGATGGATAAGGAGTGGCGGTCCTTATCGAGCATAGCGGTGTATCTTAGGGTATGCAGAGAGCAAGCAGCTTGCCAACATCAGTCATCCTCCCTTCGAAGGGAGCCAACGTATTGAAATTATATGTGAAAATAATTGAGAAGGGGTGTGAGAGGAGTGGGGAAACCGATTCGGAAGGTATAATATAATACCAAATGGTAGGAATAGGAAAATATTGCTACCGATTGGTACGATATCTACGAAAATCGATCTCTAAATTCTTGACCTTGATGCCCATGAGGCGCTCTGTTATCCCCAGGGCCTTCGCCGCCTTCGCCTTGTTGCCCCGGGAGGACTTGAGGGCGTCCTCGATGAGGTTTCGCTCCAGGGCCTCCACGGCTTCGGGCAGCGTTTTGCTGCTGATGGTGCCGCTGAACTCCGCGGTCTGGAGGGTGGGGGGGAGATGGTGGCCGTGAATCACCTCGTCGTTCGATATCAGCACCGCCCGCTCGATGCAGTTTTCCAGCTCCCGGACGTTTCCCGGCCAGTGGTAACACATGAGCATATCGATGGCCGGCGTGGAGATGCGCCGTATATTCTTGCCGTGCTCTTTATTGTATTTTTCCACGAAATGATCCGCCAGAAGCAGAAGGTCTCCCTTTCGCTCCCTCAAGGGCGCGATATGGATGGGAAAGACATTGAGCCGGAAGTAGAGGTCTTCTCGAAACCTCCCCTCTTCGACGAGTTTTTCCAGGTTCCTGTTGGTGGCGGTGATGATGCGTACGTCGGTGCGGATGGTTTCGGTGCCGCCCACACGTTCGAACTCCCGCTCCTGCAGCACCCTCAGAAGCGCGATTTGGGTCTGGGAGGAGAGGTCGCCGATTTCATCGAGAAAGAGGGTGCCCCGATTCGCCAGCTCGAAGCGGCCCTTTTTCATCTTGTCCGCGCCGGTAAAGGCCCCCCGCTCGTGTCCGAACAGCTCGCTTTCTATAACCGACTGGGGGAGCGCCGCGCAATTGACCTTGATGAAGGGTTTATCCGCCCTCTGGCTGTTGAAGTGGATGGCATGGGTCACCAGTTCCTTGCCGGTGCCGCTTTCACCCCGGATCAGAACGGTGGCGTTGCTTTTCGTCACCTGGGCGATAAGGCGATAAACGTCCTGCATCGCCTTTGAATTCCCGATGATATTCTGGGGTCGGAATCGATCCTGGAGCTCTTCCCGAAGCCGGAGGTTCTCCTCCATGAGGAGATCGCGCTCCTTCTGGGCAATGCGCCTGAGGTGGACCGCCTGGGCGATCATGGAGGCGATGATGGACAGGAGACGCACGTCTTCGTTGTAAGACACCGCATCGTCGAAGAGGTGGTCTGCGCTCAGCGCCCCCAGCACCTCGTTTTCCAGTTTGATAGGGACACAGATGAAGGAAATGTCCTTTTTCGAGAAGTCCTTCCGGGCGCCGGTACGGTCCAGAAACTGGGGCTCTTCGGATATCCGGGGGACGATCATCGGCCGGCCGGTCTGGACCACCGTACCGGTGACACCCTCGCCCAGTTTGTAACGGCCCCGTTCCTTCTGGCTATCGGAAAGGCCGTAGGCCGAATCGATGTACAACTCGCCGCTGTCCTTGTCAAGAAGGGTAATGGTGCCCCGGAGCATTCCCATGTGGTGGGCGATCAACTCAAGGACCGGCCCGACGACCTCCTTGAGTTCCATGCTGGAGTCCAGCGTGCGGCTGATGGAATAGAGGAGGTTCAGTTCTTCCATTTGCCGCTGTTGGTTCCGGGGGCGTGGGGTTTCATCCTGTGCGTGGCTCATGATCATACCGTTTCGAATGACAATTTTACAAATCCTACCATATTGTAGGAAATAAACTTCCTTTTGTCAAGTTCCTCTGGATCTGGCAATCCCGAATATCAACAGAAACATGCTTCGAAACATATCGGTCTCGAGTGAGGGATTTTTCTGTAGTTTTTTATTTTTTCAGAATCGTATTATACATTCCTGCTCCATCAGGGCGGGCTCCAGCAAAAGCCGATATTGAAAAAACATTGACAGCGATAAATTGCTTTATTATAAATGAAATAATAAAAGTAGTTCATACGGCTGCATTGAACAACGTACCATGAAACGGAAAAAACTCGACGCCATACTGGAGACCGCCCGAAAAATGGATACATGATTCTGTCGTCTCTTCCGTGTTCGAGCTGTATGGAATTGGTTACCACAGGAATTCAATTCTTCAGTTCTTACTTCTTTGCACTCAACAAGACTACTGAGAGTCCGGTTCAGATTCTGTCAGGCCTACGCAATGTTTTGGATTTGGTAATGATTTAAGGAGGTTGCACAATGACCAGCGGGAATTCCGTCAAATGGGACCTGAAAGATGGTATTATCACACTGTACGGGAACGGTGATGAGCACCGTCTGCTCCTCAAAAGGTATGACTTTATCTTCTCCTTTATGGATGAGATGAAAAAAGTTGCCGGGGAAGATGCCGTTACTATGATTTTCAGAAAGATTCTTGAACTGCACGGAGCGCC
The DNA here is from genome assembly GCA_016931225.1 of Candidatus Zymogenaceae bacterium. Lineage (NCBI taxonomy): Bacteria > Deltaproteobacteria > Candidatus Zymogeniales > Candidatus Zymogenaceae > Candidatus Zymogenaceae bacterium. Next base: position 146,510 of record JAFGFE010000035.1, on the reverse strand, counting down.
CAAAGAACTACAGGATAATCCCAGCATAGAGAATACCGCGGGTTTTTTAGACGACTTGATTGTTCCCATCGATATCGGAAACAGCTATATACCGGACAGTGTCGCCTGGGACGGGAAAACGAGAAATCTGAAATTTTTTGGGTCATCACAATGGCGTGTCCTGCCGGTTTCTTTTATCAGAAATTTTAGAAAGGCATCATATGAGATACTGACGGAGAACGGCACGAAAGCCATCGTTCGAGATGCGACACGGACGTCGGGAGCGGGTATGGCACAGCAGGCCATTGAGGATTATCAGTTGGCAAAACTCGAAGACCTTATACATTTACAGGACGAAAAAGTATATCTCGGGACGTTTCGACACGCCGGGTGGTCATATTCTCGCGTTTTTACCCACGAGAATGCCGACGGTAATCATATGTTCTTGGCGAAGATAACCAATTCCTACGAGTCCAACGATGTGAAAGACAGCAAAAGGCCCATTTGTACCTGGCTCATGAACTACATGGATGGTTTCTACAACGGTCTCATCAACAAGCTTTCGGGCAAGTTCATCGAAACACGGGAAGTACGCTGCAGGGCGATGGGCGACCCATATTGCGCTTTTGCCCACAAGATCAAGGAAAACAAGAAAGACATTTTGGATTGGGAGGAGCTTGAAAGCGAATGGAAAGAGCTTGATGCCATTCCCTTATCTGATCCCGAGGGATAACGGTGTGGTATCGCCGATCACCGCAACGGGAAAAGGGTGGATATCCTTGAGTTTCGGGTTCTAGGGGAATTCTGACCGGCCGGTGAATATCCCGGAATGAGTTTGGTTTTTAAGACATCGAAAAGATCGATGATTATCGATCGGGTGTTCAAGACTGATCCGGGGTGGGAGCCGGCCAGCAGGTTTTCTGGAAGGGGACCGTATAAAGACGAATGCGGCCTGGAAGAGCTTGTCGCACTTGATCAGGAGCGACCTGACGATGGCCTCCTCCCGGTAGGGCTTGATGTCCGCATATTCCGGGTCATGGATGAACTTGATGAAAGCTCGCCGGCTCGGATACTCCACCAGGAAGATCAGGTCCGCATCGAATTCCTCGATAACAGATTTTGTGGGGACGCCGCCGCTTTTCACCCGCCCGCCGTGCTTTTCGTGGAGCGGCGTAACCTTCTCCATATATACTTTTATATGTTTCCCACCCCCCATCGGGCTTGAACCAGAGGGCGTTGAACATTAGAATCGGCTTTTCATCTTTCATCGGTCATACTTTTATCTCATATATAAACGATTCGATTGTTCTCGTCCTGACTCATTGACACCCTTCCAGGGCGTACTCAATCTCCTCGAGGATGATGCCCCGTGCCCGCTTCCGGGCCGATTCCAGGGCGTTTGTTGCTTTTTTCCCGCCGAGGCGCCCCAGGGACCATGCGCACATGGCCAGAACCCGCTCGTCCTCCTCTTCTGTCAGTGCCCGGACAAGGTCGGATACAAAGCGATCGTCAAGGCTGTTCCCCATGGCCCTGGCGGTGTTCATCTTCCACCGCCAGGTCTCCTTCGGTGACTGGTAGAACATGTGAGGCCATATCTTCGACTGATAGAAAGAGAGATCCATGCCGAGGAGCTTCGAAAGGGTGAAATTCTCCACCTTGGCCGCCGCTCTTTCGTTTGTGGGAAGTTCCTGGGACAGCCAGGCACGATTGCGGGGACACGCGTTCTGGCACACGTCGCAGCCATATACCCAGGTGCCCATTGGTTCCCGGAGGGCCCGTGGGGTGAGTCCCGTACCGTAATAGGTGAGGAACGAGATGCATCGGCGGGGATTCATACGCAGGGGGGCGATAATTGCCCCGGTGGGACATGCGGCCATGCAGGCGTCCCGGCACCAGTCGGGGCAGTCGATGTCGTATGTCGGTTCGTCAGGCTCGAATTCATAGTCCACAACAACGGCAACGGGAAGGACCCAGGAGCTTTTTCGGGCCGCCCGGTGGGCGTAGAGGAAGCAGTTTTTCCCGAAATTCCCGAGACCCGCCCGGGCGGCGCTCAATCTCTGGGAGATATTAAACGGCACTTTCGAGTCGATGCCGTGATCTCGCAAAAAACTTCTGAATTCCTTTATCCTGAGGCTCAGCCCGTCTTTGGTCATCCGGTCATCGTCCAGGTAACACCGGCCGAATTTGCCTTCCAGCGCCCGGGGGAATGATGTGCGGAAGTAATTTTCCATCAAGACAATGATGGACTTGGCCTTCGGAAGGGTGTTTTTCGGATCCACGCCGCCGGGAAGATCGAGCCCCAGTTCAAGGAGTGGTGCGTAGTCCCGGGAGCGTTCTTCGAGTATGTCTCGCTGAAAATCAAAGGGGAGGGCGGTGGTGAAGCCGACGTCCTCAAATTTGAGGCTGAGCGCTTTTTCAATGACATCTTGCTTGGTACACATGGTGATGGTATCCTTGCGGTTTTGCTGAATTGGGGTGGATCCATGCATGTTTATGAATCCGTTTTTCTTCACGGGGACATGAATCACGCGTCAAAGCGGAATTGTATCACGGAACTTCGGATAGGGGAAGAATATCTATACGCTGAGGTTTGTTGTGCGTGAAGGATGATACACAGTCAGGCTTGCGTCAACGGCATGTTTGGAGACTGTGTCTGGCTGTATCGGAGAACGGGAAGAAGGTTTTTTCGTTTCAGCTGATAGTGGACAATCGATATATACGGGTATCGAAGAACCACAAAAACCGAATTGTTCACCGGTTGTGTTAAAAGGGGATCTCACATGACAAAAATGCTTGACAATAAAAGTAATTAAGGTATTATAATACCAAAATACCTAAATAAGGAGTGAGATATCTTCCATGTCGAATATCATAAAAATATCCGAAGCCGCCTCCATCGCACTGCACGTGATGGTGCTCCTGGCCCGGGAACGGCCGGAGGGCATGAACGCTAAAACGATGGCCGAGGTCATCCAGGTCTCCGAGGCGCATCTCGCCAAGGTACTCCAGCGACTTGCCCGGGCGGACCTGGTGATTTCCACCAGGGGCCCCCGGGGGGGATTCACTCTGAACGGGGACCCGAAAGGGGTCACACTTCTTATGGTCTACGAGGCGGTAGAGGGCGCCCTGGAACCCGCGAAGTGTCTGTTCACGGTGCCGGTGTGTCGGGGTGATGACTGCATTTTCGGCACCCTCCTCAGGGAAAAGAGCGAGGAGATCCGCCGCTACATGGGAGAGAAAACCCTCGATCAACTCACGGGCATATACGGAGGATGACGCATGGGCGTGAGAAGTATCATCGAAATAAATGAAGATCGGTGCACCGGGTGTGGACTGTGTATCATTGCATGTGCCGAGGGGGCGCTGACGCTGGTGGACGGCAAAGCGAGGCTCGTCAGCGATACCTATTGTGACGGACTGGGCGCCTGCCTGGGGGATTGCCCCGAGGGTGCCATCACCATCGTCAGCCGAAAGGCCGATCCCTTTGACGAGGAGGCGGTGCGGCGTCACCTGGAGGCGAATGGTGACGCACCCACTCCCCATAAGGACACTCATGAGGACGTCCTTGCCTGCGGGTGCCCCGGCTCGGCAATCATGGACCTTTCAGAGGGCCGTCCGGTTCGGACCGCGGGAGCGGCCGCCGCAGGGGACATCCCCTCGACCCTGGGCCACTGGCCCGTCAAGCTGAAGCTGGCGCCACCGACCGCCCCCTTCCTGAAAGGTCGAGAGATCGTGCTCCTGGCCGACTGCGCCGCCGCGGCGTATCCCGACCTTCACCGGAAGGTACTTGACGGCAGGGCGGTGGTCATGGGGTGTCCCAAGTTCGACGATTCGGCGGGTGACACGGAGCGGCTCTCCGCGATTTTGAAAGAAGCGACGCCCACGTTGCTCTGTGTCGTCTACATGGAGGTGCCCTGCTGTCACGGCTACATGAGGCTGGCCCGGGAGGCGATTGCCCGCTCCGGTATGGATATCCCGCTTCGTGCGGTCATGATCGGTCGGGGGGGAGCCGTCCTGAAAGAGGAGACGGCCCCGGGCACCGCCGGGAAACGGGTCGAGGCGGCCCGATAAGAGAGATACGAGGGGAATACATCTTCACCTCGAACGATGAACATTAATCATTACGGGAAGGAGAAAACAGATGAGCATGTTTTGTTTTCAGTGTCAGGAGACCGCGAGGAACTCAGGCTGTACCATACGCGGCGTGTGCGGCAAGGGGGAGGAGACCGCACACCTCCAGGATATGTTGATATTCTCCCTGAAGGGCCTGGGGAGGGTGGCGGACGCGACAGGGGTTGTGGAAAGTGATGTCGGCCGGTTGATGGCAGAGGCGCTCTTTACCACCATCACCAACGCCAATTTCGACAACGACCGGATCGTGGATCTGATATCCCGGATCCTCGAAAAGCGGGATCATATCCGCGAGGGACTGAGTGATTCCGTGAAAAGGAATCTTCCGAGCAGCGCGACCTGGAGCGGCCGATCAATGAAGGATTTTCTAGCGCTCGCCCCGTCGGTGGGGGTCCTGGCCACGGAGAATGGGGACATCCGGAGCCTGAGGGAACTCCTGATATACGGTATGAAGGGGATAGCCGCCTATGCCCATCACGCGGCGGTGCTGGGATACGAGGAAGAGAACATCTATAGATTCCTTGCCCGGGGCCTTGCGGCGACGACGCAGGATGTGAGCGCCGATGAGCTCGTGGCATTGGTGATGGAGGCGGGGAAGACGGCCGTCGATACGATGGCGCTCCTTGATAGGGCCAATACGGAGACCTACGGGAATCCCGAGCCGACGAAGGTGAATATCGGGGTGCGGAAGAATCCCGGTATCCTCGTTTCCGGCCACGACCTGAAAGACATGGAGACGCTGCTTGAGCAGACAAAGGGGACCGGCGTCGATATCTACACCCATTCGGAGATGCTGCCGGCCAATTCCTACCCGGCGTTCAAGAAGTACGATCACCTGGCGGGCAACTACGGGGGCTCTTGGTGGAAACAGGGAGAGGAATTCTCGTCGTTCAACGGCCCCATCCTGATGACCACGAACTGCATCATCCCGGTGAAAGACGCATACCGGGACCGGATATACACCACCGGATGCGCCGGATACCCGGGGGTGACCCACATTCCCGATCCAAAGCCCGGAGGCATCAAGGATTTTTCGATCATCATCGAGCAGGCGAAAACGTGCGCCCCCCCCACAAAGCTGGAGACCGGCGAGATAACGGGCGGATTCGCCCACCATCAGCTTTCGGCCCTGGCGGATACGATCGTCGACGCGGTGAAAAGCGGCGCTCTGAGGCGGTTTGTGGTGATGGCCGGGTGCGACGGGCGCTTCAAGGATCGGGAGTATTTCACAGACGTGGCCGAACGACTCCCGAATGACACAGTCATCCTGACCGCGGGATGCGCGAAGTACCGCTACAATAAGCTCCCCCTGGGAGACATCGGGGGCATTCCCCGGGTCATCGACGCCGGGCAGTGCAACGACTCCTACTCCCTGGCGCTGACGGCCCTGAAGCTGGCGGAGGTGCTCGGCGTGGACGATATCAATGACCTTCCGATCTCCTTTGATATTGCCTGGTACGAGCAGAAGGCCGTGGCGGTTCTCCTGGCTCTCCTTTCACTGGGAGTGAAGGGCATCCGCCTGGGGCCCACGCTGCCGGCGTTTCTCTCGCCCCGGGTGGCGCAGGTCCTCGTGGAGAAGTTCGACATCAAGCCCACCGGGGACGTGAAGGGGGATATCGCGGCGATGATGGAGGGGAATTAGAATATTTCAGGGAAAATAAACATGGTGCTCACGATTCACCCGATCGGGGCACCATGATCACGGAGGATGGGTCGTGGAAACAGTGGACGCTAAAACGGCACCACCAACGGATAATCCGCACGGCGTAAAAGCAAGCATACTCTATAATACGGAGAACGCTCAGGTTGTTCATATCACCCTTGAACCGGGTGAAGCTTTAAAAAAGCACAAAACGCCTGTGGATGTATTTTTCTATGTCTTAGAGGGAAGGGGTGTGGTGGAAATCGGCGGTGAGAAACGGGAGGTAGGGGAAAACACCCTGGTAGATAGTCCGGCGAAGATACCCCACTGCTGGTATAATGAAGGCGACGCGGTTCTCAGGTTTCTTGTGGTGAAAGTACCGCGCCCGACGGAACCGACGAAGCTATTGTAGCCTCACAGAACCATAAAATTCGTTTTGTAGAGAGGTCATGCAAGAAAGAAACAGGATACATCTATTTGAGCCCTTCTTATCGATCAATCAATTGGGGGAGTAGGCATAGATAAATGGCGTTGTATCCCTTACGATGACATGTACGACCCGGCGGAGGGCCACGGGGAGGGTGCGTTGGGCGGGCCCCCGGGGGGACCGGACCCGACTGTTTCAATACGCGGTCTTGCCGCAAGGAGATCGGGAAGAATTAACATACGAACAAAGGCCTTGACAAAAACGAACTTTTCTATTATAAATATAGTTGTAAACGAAAACAGTTTCTATGATTGCATTGAATGGTGTACCACGAGAGAGGGAAAGCTCGACGTTATACGGGAAGCCGTCCGAAAAATGGATACGAAATTCTATTGGTGTCTTCCGTGTTCGAGCTATGCGGGATTGGTAAACACAGGAGTTCTCTTCTTCGGTCATAGCTCTTTTTCGCACAACAAGATTGCTGAATATCCGATTCAGATTCTGACGGTCTTTCGCGATGTTCTCCATTTGTTGATGACGAAGGAGGTAATACAATGGCCAGCGAGAATACCGTCACATGGAACCTCAAGGATGGTCTTATCACCCTGCATAGAGAAGGTGATGAGCAACGTCTGCTCCTTAAAAGGTATGACTTTGTTTTTTCCTTTATGGATGAGATGAAAAAAGTAGCCGGGGATGATATTGTTATTATGATTTTCAGGAGAATTCTTGAACTGTACGGAGCACCCAAGGAGCTTCAGGATAATCCCAGCATAGAGAACGCCGGGGGATTTTTGGACGACTTGGTTGTTCCCATAGATATCGGAAGCAGCAGCATCCCGGACGGCGTCGTCTGGGACGGAAAAACGAGAAACCTGAGTTTCTTTGGGTCATCACTATGGCGTGTCCTGCCGATTTCTTTTATCCGGAATTTCAGAGAAGCATCATATGAGATACTAACGGAGAACGGCACGAAAGCCATCGTTCGAGATGCGACACGAACGTCGGGAGCGGGTATGGCGCAGCAGGCCATTGAAGATTATCGGTTGATAAAACTCGAAGACCTTATGAATTTGCAGGACGAAAAAGTATATCTCGGGACGTTTCGACACGCCGGATGGTCATATGCCCGCGTTTTTACCCATGAGAATAGAGACTGCAATCACATGTTTCTGGCGAAGATTACCAATTCCTACGAGTCCAACGGTATGACAAACGGCAGAAGACCCGTTTGCACCTGGCTCATGAACTACATGGATGGTTTCTACAACGGGCTCATCAACGAGCTATCGGGCAAGTTCATCGAAACACGGGAAGTGCGCTGCAGGGCAATGGGCGACCCGTATTGCGCTTTTGCCCACAAGATCAAGGACAACAAGAAAGATATTCTCGATTGGAGAGAGCTCGAAAGCGAGTGGAAAGAGCTTGACGCCATTCCCTTATCCATGCCCGAGGGATGACGACGTGGTATCGCCGATCACCGCAACGGAAAAAAGAGGGATATCCTTACGTTTCGAATTCTAAAGGAATTCCGAAAGGGCGGTGAAATACGAGGGTAACGGAACATTGGAAAATCGAGAAATCTGAAAGGATGGCGATCGATGCGCCGCCGATAGCATCGGACGATCGTCTGGTTTGGATAGGCGAATTCAACATGAGGGGCGGGAGAACGTCCCGCCCCCTTTTATTTCATCAGGAATTTCACCGCATCGGTCAGGCCGGAAAGACTGAGCTCATACATCGGAAAGACTTCCTGGACCAGGGGGATGGTATCGGTCCGGGGCCAGACCGAGGCGGGACGGGGATTGAGCCAGACAGCCTTTTTGAAGTGATTCTTGATGTGCTGGAGCCACTGAATGCCCGGCGTGTCGTTATAGTAGAAGTAATGAATAGCCCCGTTTTTATGCAGGAGCTCGCTGGGGGCCATGTCCGCGTCTCCCACCACAATGCACTTGTAGTCGCTCCCGAAACGCCGCAAGAGAGACATCGTCTCGTAATTACTCCTGCGGTACATGTCGGTATAGATGTCCTGGTAGATGCAGTTGTGGAAATAGAAGTACTTCAGGTCCTTTATCTGGGTCTTCGCGGCGGAGAAGAGCCTTTCCGCCAGGTCCACGTAATCGTCCATTGAGCCGCCGGAGTCCATCAACAGCAGCACCTTCGCGGTATTGGTGAGGCTCTTTTCCCATACGAGATCGATCTCGCCGGCGTTTCTGGCGGTTTTATCGATGGTCTTCTCGATATCCAGCTCGTCCTCGGGCCCCAGGGGGAGCAGGGTGCGAAGCCTTGAGAGGGCCACCTTGAGGTTTCGGGTATCCAGGATGCGGTCGGACGAGTAGTTTTTGAACTGCCGTTCCTCGGCCACCTGGATGGCCCGGCGATGCCTCGATTCCCCCTGTCCCACCCGGACGCCGGTGGGGTGGTATCCGAAGGCGCCCTGGGTGGACGTGCCGCCGGTGCCGATGGCCCGGTTTCCCCCCTTGTGTCCCTTGTATCGTCCCTCTTGCCACTGTTTTTCGAAGTTCGCCCGGACCTGCTCCAGGTCCAACGCCTCGATAAGCGCCTTCTGCTCCGGGGTCAGGGCCAGCTCCGGCGCTCGTTCCAGTCCCCGGAGGATTTCATCTATCATCTCCTCGGGCGTCTCTATCCCCTTGAAGTATGAGGCAAAGGCCATGTCGTACTTGTCGAACAGCGCCTCGTCCTTGACCAGGATGGAGCGGGCGATGTGGTAGAAGCGGTCGAGGCTCGCGCGATTTAAATCCTGAGAGAGCGCCTCGTGCAGGGCGATCCATTCGTGCAGGGAGATCGGCACACCGCGGGACTTCAATTCAAAGAAAAAATCGGTGAACATGTTCTTTGTAATCGTTCTCAGTTATCGTATCGGGAGCGGGACTCCCGATATTTCCGATAGGTACGGTCGTAATCGACCTGACGGTCCAGCGCTTCGTAATCCTCGTATTTCTTGATCAGGGTGCCCAGAAACGGTATCGATTCCTCGATTTCGCCGGGATCCACGCCTCCCACGACGAGGGCCTGCACCCAGTCCACCAGTTCCGAGGTGGAGGGCTTTTTACGAAGCTTGTTGATGGATCGGATCCAGTAGAATTTCGCAAGCACCGCATCCATAAGTTTCCGCTCTATGTCCGGAAAATGCACCCGGATTATCTCCTCCATCAGCGTTTCGTCCGGAAAGGCGATATAGTGAAACACGCAGCGTCGGAGGAAGGGGTCCGGCAGCTCCTTCTCGCTGTTTGAGGTGATGATGACGATGGGCCGGTGTTTCGCCGTGATGGTCTCGTCGGTTTCCGGGATGTGAAAGGACATCACGTCCATTTCGTTGAGGAGGTCGTTGGGAAATTCTATATCCGCCTTGTCTATCTCGTCTATGAGGAGCACCACCTGCTCGTCGCTGTCGAAGGATTGCCCTAATTTCCCCAGCTTGATGTAACGGCTTATGTCCGAGATGTCCCCGTCGCCGAAGCGGGCGTCGTTCAGCCGCTGGACGGTGTCGTACACATAGAGGCCGTCCTGGGCCTTTGTGGTGGACTTTATGTTCCAGGTGATGATCTTCTTTTTGAGGTTCTCCGCGATGGAGTGGGCGAGCAAGGTCTTGCCGGTTCCCGGCTCGCCCTTGACCAGAAGCGGTCTTTTGAGGGCGATGGAAACATTGACGGCGTCCTCAAGCTCCGGGGATACGATATAGGTACTCGTTCCGCTGTATGTATTCATTACACGAATCTCCAAGTTTCACATGGTTTCAAAATCGAATAGGAAATATTTATCATACGTGATGAAGCTGAAAAGGTCAAGAACGTTCCGGTATTCGGGCTGGAACAGGAAACAAAAACATAAAATTCCCTGAGGCGCGTATGGATATATCGATAACGGTCGGCGGGCCGGTGTATATCGCAGAAATATAATAAGCCAATAATCGAAAAACCGATATCTCACATCCTCATACGAAATGGTATCACAAACCATTTCTTTTTTGTTACCATTTTTCTCAATATTGTAGTAAACTATTCAAATATCGATACGTATGCCGATAATTTCCGGTGGGAAAGGAATCGGGACCGCCCGCCGCCGTTGTTCGTCGATTCACCCATTTTTGTTCGAACGGCGGTCCGGACGTCTCGGCGGCTTCCGGTGGTTATCGGGAAAGCCGCATTCGGCGGAACACACATCGACAGGATGGGGATATCCATTGATGAGGGAAGCCCTGGACGAAGATGACCGTGACCGAACGATTGGATGTTGGGTTACGGGTTGATATTTCGAGACGCCGGGCATATACATGCGAAGCCGGGAGTCGTATCGGTGACGCCGGGAGGTATGGGCGTCAACGAAGATCCCCGGCTTGACACATCCAAGCCGCTCCGATCGAATCGACTTGCTGTCGGTGGTCGGAGTACGGGTGAAATGAGGATCTTGAGCGAAAAGACAGTTCGTATTCATTTGTACGGACGTAGGGAGCGATGAGGCAAACATACGGATAGAATTAATACACAGTTATATCAGAGTATCCGTAGAAAAACTTATAGTATTCATACGAAAGAATACATACAAAATACTAACAGCACCGAACATGAGACAATTTAAGAATACATAAACATTATCTTGATGTATTCGGTGAGAGAGGTACTTTTTGCATCCTCATGTAAAGAGGGATAAAGCGTCGATACAACGGTCCCCCGAGATACGGTACCCGATACTGGGTTGATGAATGTACAACGGTGATGGGAAAATGGTCTCGACAACTCTGAACCATGAAACATTTAAAAACGCCCTTCAGGCCCTCGGCGTCGCCGCGGGTGATGCATACCTGGTACACTCCGGCCTCCGGATGATGGGCCGGGTGGACGGCGGTGCGGATACAATAATCGACACGCTCAAGGAGATGGTCACCGCCAGAGGCGTCATTATGATGCCCGCATTCACGCTGCCCCCGGCGGAGGTCTTCGAGGCCAGGGAAACCCCCGCCACCCTGGGGATTATCTGTGAGACGTTCAGAAAACAGGATGATGTCATTCGAAGCATTCATCCGTCTCATTCCGTCGCCGTGTGGGGGCGTGACGCTCAGATGTATGCCGACGCCCACAAGAACGCCACGGCCCTGGGGGTCGGCTCCCCCATACATCGCATCATTGAGGACGGCGGAGATATACTTTTATTGGGAGTGGGACACTGGGCAAACTCCGCCGTCCATGTGGCCGAGGCCGTTGCTCGGGTGCCCTACCTCGATCTTCCCTATAACGACGACTACGCGAAAGACCTCATGATGCGACTGCCGGACGGATCAATCACTCAGGTTCCGCCGCGGGAGAATCCGGGGTGCAGCATAAATTTTATCGCCGTTGAACAGCCACTCAAGGAGGCTGGACTGATAACGTATCACCGTGTTGGAAATGTGCTTCTGCAGCGTATCGACGGGAGAGGGGCTTTGACGCTTATTGCCGGCCTCCTGAAAAGAGAGCCGAATGCACTTTTGTGCTCCTGGGAACTGTGTCCCTTCTGTCCCCGAGCGCGAAAGCTCATTCCGTGATAAAATCACCATTGTGTAACAGAAATAGAAGGAGAGGAAAACATGTGGGAGAAGTTTTTTGAAAAAGTGATCGATTTAACGACCCGCATTCGGGAAACCCAGGCGGAAGCGATCCAGGAATCGGCACGGATAATCGCCCGGGCTATTGAATCCGAGCGGGTCGTTCACACCTTCGGCTCAGGCCATTCAACGCTGGTGGCTCAGGAGATATTCTGCCGGGCGGGCGGGATTGTTCCGGTCAACGCCATACTTGATCCGTCGTTCTTGTTGTCAAACGGCGCCTTGAGAAGCTCCACCATGGAGCGTACTCCGGGCACCGCTGTGACCGCCGCCTCCAGTCATGACATCAGGTCCGGGGATGTGGCCATCATCATCTCTAACTCAGGGAAAAACGTGGCCCCGGTGGAGATGGCGTTAAAAATGAAAGACATGGGGGCTGAGGTCATCGCATTGACCAGCCTTGAGCATTCCAAGAATGTGGAATCGGCCCATTCCTCGAAAAAACGGCTTTTTGAAGTGGCGGACGTCGTGATCGACAACCTGGGACCCGCAGGCGACGCCGTACTGGATATTGAAGGCACAAACGCGCCCATGGGGGCGACCTCCGGCATCATCGGCGGCATCATTCTTCATGCCGTCATTATCGAGGCGACCAGCATTCTGGCGAAAAAGGGCAAGGCGCCGGCGATTTTCCGCAGCGTTAATATGGATACCGCCCAGATGGAGCAACTGGCCAAGGAACTGACCAGATACCGGGGAAGAATCAAGCACCTGTAACTTAAGGTATCTCCTTTTGTGTATGATTTACATCGGTATTCACCGGATATGAGCACTCTATTTTCACAATTCGCAATTATAACTGTTTCTCTTATATAATATTCACCTTGAAGCGGCGGATCCATGAGGATTACACATGATCTCCTCGATGTCGGCTTTCTCGATATACCGACTTCCACTCAGGGGCTGAGCGTGCGCTTTGTGCTGGGGGGATGGATCGACGACTTCACCGATTCCGCCGGGCATTCGTTCATCTCAAGAGAATTCCCGAAGAATCGGGTGGTTGGCTTTGGATATCCGGACGAATTCATCACTCCGATGATGATCGGAGACGACCCGGGTAAAGCGATCAGGGCCGTCAAGATCGGCGTCGGCGTTATCAATCTTGTCCGCCCCGGTGGCTACAGGTTCTGTGAGGAGCCGGGAGTCGTGGAGATATTCCCCTGGGAGGTAGAGGAGGAAGGGGAACGTATCCGGTTCGTCCAGGACGTGAAGGAGGGGGCCCTCGGTTACCTGTTGGAAAAGGAGGTGTCGCTCCTTGAAGGCGAGGCCGGATTCGTCGTCTCCCATTCCCTCGAGAACCGATGCGACCATCGCCCCATTCAAACCCTCTGGTATTGTCATCCCTTCGTAGCGCCGGGTGGGATGGGGGGTGACTGCTATGTCGGACTGCCGGCAACCCTCAGGCCCTCGTACGATTTTATTCAGCCGCTGGTTGTCGATGACGCCGGACGGCACTTTCTCCCCAATGACTTTTCCCAACTCTCAACCCAGCTGTTGGAATTCGAACCGGCTGATATGGGCCTCTTCAACCGCTTCGAGGTGGGAAACAGGACCCATGATCGCCGCCTTGTGGTTGAGGGTGATTTCCCCCTGGCGTTTCTGAGAATCTGGTATGAGCCCCGGGTCTATTCTCCGGAGCCGTTTTACCGCATCACCCTGTCTCCGGGAGAGACGGCCCGATGGCGGCTGTCTCACCGAATAATAGAAAGCCGATAGGCCATATGTCAGGATGTCGGTATTCGGGGGATGTCCGATGCGCGACGATATCGGATGCGTCGGTCGTGGTATGAGAATGTCGACCGCAAAAGGGCGTATCACTCTCTATGGCCGGTGGGCCTCAAAATTATATATTGAAAAGCTGGAATCCCTGCACGATTTCGTGTATGATGCGTCATCTGTGGGTGAGTTGCGGTCGGATTTTTGGCTGCTGTTGTTTCAGGGATGTGAAAAACCATGATCAGAGATTTTTCTCTTTTCATCCCAAAGACCGGCGGAGGGTATAGAAGGAAGAATTTATACCATATCTGAATATCAGCGGAGGCGTCTTATGGCCGAGCAATTCGAAAAGAAGCTGAGTAACAAAGAGGTTTTTTTCTACAATTGGGGGTCCATCAGCCTGAACTTTGTCGAGGGGGTGCTCTTCACCTGGATCATGTATTTTCTGGCGCCTCCCGAGGAATCGGGAAACATCGCCTATATCCCCATCATCTGGACCGGCATCATCCTGACGGCGGGACGAGTGTTCGATGCGATCACCGATCCCTTGATTGGCAATTTCTCGGATAACTTCCAGAGCCGATGGGGACGCCGAAAGCCCTTCATCATCTTCGGCACCCCGGTGATGATTATCGCGTTCATCTTCCTGTGGACCCCCCCGGTAGAGGGAGTCTCCAACCTGAACATCATATACCTGGCGGTCATATTCACGATATACTTCCTGTTCTACACCGCCATCGGCATTCCCTATGACGCGCTCCTGGCGGAGATCGCCCTAACGTCGGACGACCGGGTGAAGCTGACCTCGTGGAAGCTGGTCTACGCCATCATCGGTTTTCTGCTGGTGGCGCTCATCGCCCCGGGGCTCTATCAGAACATGGGGCCCTTCAAGATGGCCCTGGTGGTGGGGGCCATCGGCCTTGTGACGATGTATATGTGTCTTCCCGGCGTCAAGGAGCTGCCCCGGGAGTTTTCCCAGGCGGACGTCAAGATGTCCGTATGGGATTCTTTAAAGAACACCTTCGGAAATAAGCAGTTTCTGGCCTTCGGCCTTGCCATTATCGCCCTCTACATGTGCTACGAGGTGCTCTTGGTGGTCATCCCGTACTTCGTGACGGTCGTCCTCCAGCGTGAGGAGGCCTTCGTGATGTATCTCCAGGCGGAGTTCATCCTCTGCATGGTCGCGTCGATCCCCCTCTGGATGTGGCTGGCGAAAAAATACAGCAAGCGCACACTCCTCAGGGCGATATCAATCGCACTGTCGCCGCTTTTCGCCATTATCTTCTTCGTGGGCGCCGTCCCCGGCGTGTCGGTGATCACACAGGCCTTCGTGCTCTTTCCCCTGGTGAGCATACCCCTGGGAGGATTCATGATCCTGGTATACGCCATGATGGGGGACGTGGTGGATTACGACCAGATGAAGACCGGAAAACGCCGAGAGGCCATGTACTACGGCGTCTTCGGATTTTCCCGGAAGGTGGGTTTCGCCCTTTCCACGATCATCCTGCCGCTGTTGTTCAAAAACTTCGGATATGGAGTGGGCAACGATCTCGGGATCCGTCTCGTATGGATCATGCTGGGAATCACCTCCCTGATCGGATTTTTCATTCTCTTCGGCTACAAGCTCGGCGACTCTCCCGAGGAGACGAAGAAAATCATGGGGGAGAAATAGAAAGACGATGACCGAAAAGCTGATCATCTCCATAGACGGCGGCGGCACCAAGACCGTGGCTGTAGCCGTCACCACCGAAGGAAAGGCTGTGGGATGGGGGGAGTCCGGCCCCGGCAACCATGTGCTGGCCCCCATTGAGGTGGTCAAGGAAAGCCTCAGGAGCGCTGTTGCCCAGGCCGTTACAGACGCACATGCCGCAATGGACGATGTTCTGATCATAGCGGGGGATACCGCGGGCGTCGGCCACAACCGGGAGGGTGCGGTGTATGTGGAGGGACTCATCGGTGAATACTACCCCGAAACGCCCATCCACATCACCGGCGACATGGTGGCGGGTTTTTTGGGGGCGCTGCCGCAGGCGGAGGAGACCGGCGGCGTGGTGGCCACCGCAGGAACCGGCTCGTCGATTTACGGCAGAAACCCGAGCGGCGAGGGGCTCCAGGTGGGAGGATGGGGACACATCATGGGAGACGAGGGAAGCGGATACGACATCGCCGTGATGGGCCTTCGCGCCGCCGCAAAGGCCTTCGATGGCCGGGGGAAGCCCACCAGTCTCACCGAGGCGTTCCCTCCCCATTTCGGCGTTGGGGATATGTTCCTGGTGCAGGTACCCGTCTACATCGGTGAGATTCTGACCCACGAAGAGATCGAAGAGGGAACCGCCGAGGAGGTCAACTACGGCTCGGGGCTTTCCCGGGAGCGCATTTCTAAGGCGGCCACCATCGTCGCACAAGAGGCCGAGAAGGGGGATGCCGTGGCGCGGGATGTGATGGCACGGGCGGCAGAGGAGTTGGCGTTGGCGGTGGTGACGGTGGCCCGACGGCTGGGGATGACCCGCCCGGATCTCTTGGTTTCCTATGCCGGCGGCGTCTTCAAGGCGGGGGATGTGCTCCTTGAACCTTTCGGGGCGTGTATCATCCGGGAGTATCCCGACGCGAAGATCGTGCCCCCCCGGCTGCCAGTCGTGGGGGGCGGCGTCAAGATCGCCGCAGACGAGCTGGGGCTCGACTTTTCCAAAATGCTGCCCCGTCTGACGGAAGAGCTCCGACGAATGTAATCAAGAGGAGTACTGACACAGAAAGGCCCGCAGGTTTTCATCTGCGGGCTTTTTTCTTTTTTTATATAATACTTCAGGGCTCTCGGTACATCCATGAAGCGGTATGATCATGGCCGTCGATCTGGGGGAGAATCCGGTATACCGTAGGATCGGTCGATACCGCTCATCTCGATGAACCCGCGCGTGAACGCCGTATCAGGATACCGCAGGTTACAAGCAATACGAGGTTCAGGAGGATGACCGCTGAAAATATCGGGAAATGGTACGCAAAGAGCGGGTATATCACGCACATCATGAATATCTCGATTTCATCGAAGAGCTCGAATGTCTTGGCGATGGGATAGATTCTTTGATCCACGCGCCCCTGTACCGGGTCGATGGAGAGGAAGACCGAGTGGTAGAAGCTGTATTCGTTCTCTCCGTCTAGCTCAGCGCCTCCCCCGCCGGTTATGATAAATCCGGTGTCTCCGTATTCACTCTCCAGATAGGAGTGGTAGTCTCCGCAGATCACATAGTCGACGTCGTATTCTTCGATGATAGAAAAGAATTCCTCTTCCATATCGATCCCTCGGCATTCCACGAGCGGTGAAAGGGACTGGGGGGGCACATGCATGAAGACGAAGGTCATAAGGGTACCTTCCGGCCTTTGTGAGAGTGCGTCTCGGATATATGAGATGTAGTCGGTGTTGTAGATGTTATCGACGATGATGAACAGGCAGCCCGCGTGCATGAATGAGACGTTCCGGGGTCCGTAGGTACGTTCGAAGTCTTCCCGGGTAAAGGCGCCCTCTCGGGCAAGATATTTATCCGTCACGGCCATATCATGGTTTCCGGGCACAAGCAGGATCGGATACGCAAGGCCCCACTCGCTGAATTCCATGATGAAGAACGTATGATACTCATCTTCCGGCTTCCTGACAAAATCTCCCAATATGATGCCGAAGTCGATGAGGGAGGGCATATCGGTTTTGGTGTAGAACTGTTCGAAATAACCGCTTACCTGGGTATCGCCCACCAGAAAAATCGAAAAGGGGCGGGGGGATACGGCGTCCTCGTGGAGCGATGCAATGATATCTTCGCCGTTTCCCAGGAGGGGAGGCGTCGGAATACGTTCTTTTGATGCCGTATAGAACACCGACGAGAGGAGAAACGTCAAAGAGACGATTAAAAGAATAAAAAGACCGAGAAAGACGATTTTCGATTTCATCGTCACAGTTCCTCACGAAATAATTCAGGAAGCGAAAGATTTACCGATAAATATATCATTTTGCATGTGACTTTCGGTACTTATTTCTTTCTCATGAACAAAATCTAATCGTCGTGTGAAGCTTGCGACTCACCGGGCATCACATTCCGTTGAGATAATGCACTCATGGGCGTCGTTATTTTATAACGCCTTCGTCGTTCTGTCGCTCAGGGACGCCGAATGTGATACAATAAATGTCGATTGTACTCCCTGGATTCTGATATTGTAAGCCGTCTTTTTTGATGTTTATGAAAGAGAATTCATCCCACAATACATTGCAGGCGGCGGCGACAGTCGTCGATATCACCCCCGACATCGGGAGTCCCCTGGGTGGGTATCTACTCCGCCAGGGTGTCTCCCAAGGGATCCTCGATCCGATATATGCACGGCTTCTGTATGTGAGCAACGGAAGTGAGAGCGTGCTCCTGGTGTCCCTCGATTTCATATATGTAATGGGAGAATGGAGCGATCGATGTGCCCGAACGGTTGGTGAGGCGGTCGGCGTGGAGCCGGGGCGGGTCGTCGTTTGGGCCGTCCACACCCACTCGGGACCGGGGGTGTTCCGCTCGGCCCCGGTTGGGTGGGAAGGCGACGGTGAGGGGCGGTATCTCGAACGTGTGACGGAACACATCACGAGGGCGGCCCGGGGCCTTCCGGGAAAAGCGGTGCCGGCGGCGCTTCGCATCGGGAGCGCCGCGGTCGGAAATATCGGGACCCATCGAAACGAGCCAGAGCGGGCGGTGGACGATGAGCTGGTATTCGCCCGGTTCGTAGATGAATCAGGCGGGACGATCGCACGGCTCGTCAATTACGGCTGCCACCCCACGGCTTTGGGGCCGGATAATCTTTTGTTTTCCGCCGATTTTGTGGGTGCGGGATTGTCCCGACTGGATGCGAAGGGGGGGGTGTTTTTATTTCTCAACGGCGGCTCCGGGGACGTGAGCACCCGCTTCACCCGGAGAGATACGGACAGGGTTGGCGAGCGGGACCGCTTCGGGGAGATCCTGGCGGCGGCGGCCTTGGCGGCCCGGGAAAACGAGAAACAGATCTCCGGCCGGGCGGTGTCGATTCAAAAGACCGCGGTCACGGTTGCGTATCGAAAATATCCGGACGTGGAGGTCGCCCGACGGGCGTTTGACCGGGCCGAGGAGGCCCTCGCCCGGGAGCGTGGGAGGGGCGCCGACCCGGGGAGGCTCCGGCGGCTGGAGTCGGTGCGGGAGGGGACGCTGGCGACGCTGCTGCTTTCCGGCATGGGCGGTCCTCGGGCCCACTTCGGAGATCGATCCATGGACACGGCCGTGTCCCTGGTTGAAATCGGGGGGCTCTTAATCGTCTTCTTTCCCGGAGAGGTGATGTCCGAGACGGCCCTTGATTTGAAAAAAAACTCGGGTATGCCGCTGATGGTATGCGGGTACGCCGGAGACTATTTTGGATACTTGGCTCGGTCTTCTGGAGATAATAGCGGAGGTGAGGACGAGAACGGAGTGGAATATGAATCTCTCATGGCCGTCCTCGATGCCGAATCGATTCACCGGCTGATAGATGGAGCGAAGCGGATGGTGGCTCGATCCTCTGAAACGGAAAGGAAAGAGAGGGAGTTGTGACGGATATACTGATACAGGGCGGGACGGTGATCTTGCCGGACAGATGTGAAGAAAACAGTAATGTGTTGATTACGAACGACGTTATCGGTGCCGTGGGGCGCGGGTTGGATGCAAAGGGTGCCCGCATCATCGACGCGCGCGACCGCTATATCGCGCCGGGCCTCATCGACAGCCATATCCACGGAGCCGCGGGGCACATGAGCGAGATGGCCACGACGGACGGCCTGGACGAGATGTCTCTGGCGATCGCCCGTCACGGCACTGTCGGGTTTCTTCCCACCGTAGGGACGTCCCACTTCGAGGAGACGCTGTCGGTCCTTTCAACCATCGCAGGGGCTGCGGATTCCGTCTCCGGGGCGAAGATCCTGGGCATCCACATGGAGGGGCCGTATCTGTCGCTCCAGCGGGCCGGCGCCCAGCGGCAGGACGCCATCAGGGAGTACCGGCGTGATTCCGGGGACATCGACGCGTACATCGATGCATCGGAGGGGCGTGTTAGAACCATGAGCCTCGCTCCGGAGATCCCCGGCGGCATGGAGTTGATAGAGGACCTGACGGCGAAAAATATCATCGCCGGGGCGGTCCATACCGACGCCACGTTCGACCAGATCGTCGAGGCGAGCGCCAGGGGGCTTACGCTGACATGCCACACCTTTAATGCCATGCGTCCCTTGCACCACCGGGAACCGGGGGTGATCGCGGCGGCGCTGCTTCTGGACAGCCTCTATGCCGAGTGCATCGGCGACGGTTTTCACCTGGCGATGCCGATTCTGGAGATGATCTATCGTTTGAAGGGTCCGGACCGAATGGTCCTGATCTCCGACTCGGTGGGGGCGCTGGGTCTTGCCGAGGGGGAGTATGAGTTTTTCGGCGTGAAATGCCTGGTGAAAGGCGGGAAGGTCATGATCGGCGGGACGGACGTGCTGGCCGGAAGCGCAAGCCCCCAGATGGCCGGGATCAGGAACCTGGCGACTAAAACCTCCATTCCCCTGGCCCACGTGTTCCGGGCCGCATCGCTCACCCCAGCCCGGCTTCTGGGTCTCGATAAACATCTGGGGAGTATCACCGTGGGCAAGGAGGCGAGCCTCCTGGTTCTTGATGGGGAATTGCATATCGAGGAGGTCTTCGTCGCGGGGGTGTCGATTTCCGCCGACTGAGGGGCGGCGGCGTGGGGGAGGGTGTCCGGGGAAGAGAGGGGGGGCGACGTGCAGCATATCGATGTATAGACAAAACACGGGCGTGTCGATCCGACACGCCCGTGTTTAATTGTGCGATGGACGTCTGACGTCTCGATGTGAGAGATCAGTACCTGATCTCCAGGTCGGACAGCGGGTAGGAGAGACATGCGTGGACGTAGTTGTACCACCGGTCCGCCTCCCGCACCGGCACGCGATCGGGCATAAAGACCTTTCCGGAGACGACCTTTGTACGGCAGTAGCTGCACTCGCCGCTCCTGCACAAGTAAGGCGCCACCAGGCCGTTTCGCTCCAGGCTGTTGAGCAGCGGCTCTCCCGCCTTCACCTTGATGGTCTTTTCTCCGTTGACCTTCACCGAAAACTCGTCGTCGGCCTTGATCTCCTTCGGCCAGCCCGCCTCTTTCGTGATGTCCGCCGGGGGGCCGTAGGATTCAATCTTGAATTTTCTCCGGGGTACCTTCAGCTTCTCGACCTCAGGTTTACAGAATTGATACATCGCCTCGGGGCCACACATGTAGAAGGTCTTTCCCTCAACCTTGCCCACAATCTTTTTAATGACATCACTGGTGATGAAGCCGGTCACGCCCTTGTAATTCTTACCCGGCTCGCTGATGACCGTCTCCACGTTGATGTTTTTGTGCTTTTCGCTCATGGCCTTCAGCTCATCGCCAAAGATTACATCGTCCTCGGTGCGGCTGCCGTATATCAGCCAGATGTTGAAATCAAGCCCCCTCTCGGCCGTCTCCTGGATGATGCTGCGAAACGGGGTGATGCCGGAGCCGCCTGCCAGGAACACCAGGTCCTTCCCGTCTGTCAGAGGCTCGTGGTAAAAGGTCCCCGCCGGTCCCCTGAGGGTGAATTCGTCGCCGACCTTCACGTCGTCCATGAGATAGTGGGAGACGAATCCTTCGGGCATCCTCCTGACCGTGATGTCGTAAAATCCCCGCTGGTTCGGGGGGGAGGAGATGGAAAAGGCCCGGCCCGTCTTTACATTACCGATGGTCACCTCCCAGGTGACGTACTGGCCCGCTCGGAACGGGGGGAGATAGCCGCTTTTCGGGGCCAGGCGGAATGTCTTGGCGGTGGACGTTTCCTCGATGATGTCCACCACCTTCGCCTGGATGTTGTCCGGGTGGAGCTGCTGCACGAAGTTCTTGGCAAACTCCTTGGGGATGGTGATGTCCCCCATGACCCTTTTGAGCACCTCCCGCTCGTTGACGGCTTCGTTGAATCCTTCCACGTGGCTTAAAAATTCGCTTATTTTCATTATTCCAGTCCTCTTTATGACAGTTTGGCCAGGGCCCTGCCCGCTGCGATGGACCCGGACGATATGGACGGCTGATAACCGCCGCCGGGGATAGTCCAGGCCGACGCAAAGAAGAGCCCGCCGATGGGGGTCTTATGCCTGAGCCTGAGCATGCCGGAGTCGGACAGGTACTGCTCGGAACCGTATATGGCCCCGCCCGGATTGCCGGTGTAGCGCATGTTGGTGATGGGGGTGGCCACCTCTATCACCTCGATGTGTTCCTTGAATCCGGGGTAGAATTCCTCGGCGATGTCAAGGATCGCCGCCGCATAGGCGTTTTTCTCCTCCACATAGCGCTCCGGGGGCAGCAGGTACCAGGGCCGGGCGTACGCCGAGGAGGTAATCACCACGACCGATGTCCCCGGCGGTGAGAACTCAGGATCGGTGACGTTGTAGCAGGTCAAAAGAAAGCCCCGGGGAGGTTTCAGGGTGAACGACTCCTCCCACATGTTCTCGATATCCCCCGCCATTTTTATGAAGTTTTCATGCACCTTCGCCCCAATGGTTTCCGGCGGGCACGCAAGCCCCACGTACAGGTTGACGGTGGAAAACCCGGCGGGGCGGCTGGTGATGTCCTTCAGGACCTTTTTGGGCGCGTGTTCCATACCCACCAGGTCGATGAGGGTGGTGTGGGGGTTGGCGTTGGAGATGACGACTTTCGTGGATATTTCCTCGTCTTCATCGGTGATGACGCCGGATATCTCTTTTCCGTCGGTGAGGATCTTTTTCGCGCCGCAGTTGAATTTCACCTCGCCGCCGTTTTCACAGATTACCTCGACAAACGCGTTGGACAGCGCCTGGCAGCGTCCCCGGATGTGGTAGGGTGGGGTGTCCAGAAACGACTCCCACACGGCGGTCATCAGGTGAAACGGGAGCTTCGAGGGCGGCAGGCCCAGGTATCCCCAGTAGGCCGAGAGCACCTTCTTGAGCCGATCATCATCGATCATGCTGTCCAGTACCTCGCCCCAGGGCTTCATCCCGTATTTGACGTAGCCCGGAAATTTCTCCGGCGTCAGGTCCGCGGTCGGGTTCGCCGCGCCGCCGATGATTCCGCGGAAATCGTTCATCACGTCCCGCATGACCTCGAAGAACGTGTCTATCTTCTCCGCCTCCTTCGGGAAGTGGTCCATCAGGTATTCCTGGGATGTGTCCCTTCCCGCAGGGATGGTCATGTCAAGGTCATCGTCGGCTACACGAAAGAGGTCCGGCATGGGAAGAAACGTCATTTTTTCCGTGACGCCCACCATCTCCAGGTACTTATAGAGGTCGCCCCGCTCTTCCGGTGTCCCGATCCCCGACAGCTCGTGCAGTGAGATGTCGAATTCGAAGCGGCCCCGACAGAAGGTGGTGGCGTATCCGCCGGGGATGTTGTGCCGCTCCAGAAGCAGCACCTTTTTCCCGCTTCGTGCCAGGAGCGTCGCGGCGGAGAGCCCGCCCAGACCGGCGCCGATGACCACCGCGTCATACTTTTTCGGCATCAATGAACTCCTTTAGAATTGCTCGATAGATCTGATATCCCCCATAGAATGGGGTGCTCGATATTCATAAAAAACGATGTGTTACGCCCCCTTGGCGATGTGGGCCAGGGCGCGGCCCGCGGCGATAGAGCCAGCCATGATGGACGGCTGGTAGCCGCCGCCGGGAATGGTCCACGCCGAGGCGAAAAAGAGGCCGCCGACGGGTCCCTTGTGCCGGAGCCTGAGCATTCCGGAATCGGACAGGTACTGGTCGAACCCGTAGATCGTGCCGCCCGGATTTCCGGTGTATCGCATGTTCGTAACCGGCGTGGACACCTCGATCACCTCGATGTGGTCACGAAAGCCCGGGAAGTGCTTTTCGGATACAGAAAGCAGTGCCTCGGCGTAGGCGTTCTTGGTTTCCACGTACTGATCCGGGGGAATGTAGTACCAGGGGCGGGCGTAGCACACCGACAGCAGCACCGCCACCGTGGTGCCCGGCGGGGAAAACTGCGGGTCGGTGGCGTTGTAGTTGGTAAAGAGGACGCTCTCCGGGGGATCGAGGGTGAATCCCCGCTCCCAGATGGCGTCGACGTCTCCACCCATGTTGATGAAGTTTTCATGGACCATTGTGCCCACCTCCTCCGGCGGACAGTCGAGTCCCAGATACACGTTGAAGGTGGAGAAGCCGATGATGCGGCTGTTGATGTCCCGCATGAACGCCTTCGGGGCGTGTTCCAGGCCCAAAAGATCGATCATCGTGGAAAGGGGATTCGCGTTGGAGACGATCACCGAGGTCTGTATTTTACGGTCGTCGTCTGTGATAACCCCGGTCACCTTGTCAGAGCTTGTAAGGATTTTTTTCACCCCGCAGTTGAATTTCACCTCGCCGCCGTTTTCCAGTACGATCTCCACGAACGCGTTGGACAGCGCCTGGCAGGTGCCCCGGATGTGGGCCGGGGGTGCGCCGAGGTACGCCTCCCAGATGGAGGCCATCAAGTGAAAGGGGAGCTTCGAGGGGGGCAGCCCCCCGTAGCCCCAGTAGGGGGAGAGGGCGTTCTTCAGGTCCTGATCGGTGATGCAGTCGTCCAGGACCTCGCCGTAGGTCTTCATGCCGTGCTTGATGAAATTGGGGAACTTTTCCGGGGTGAGGTCGTCGGCGCCGACTGACGCGCCGCCTATGACGCCGCCGTAGTCTTTCATCAAATCCTGCATGGCGTCGAAGAATTTTTCGATGCCGTCGGTCTCCTTCGGGAAGTGCTCCATGAAGAATTCGTTGCACTCATCCCGTCCCGCGGGAACGGTCAGGTCCAGGTCCCCGTCGATGACCCGGTAGAGCTGGTGCATGGGGATGAATTCCACCTTTTCGGTCACGCCCAGGGATTCAAGATAGGGGAACAGCGCCCCCCTCGCCTCGGGGCTGCCGACGCCGGAGAGTTCGTGAAGGGAGATGTCGAACTCGAACCGTCCACGGCGAAAGGAGGTGGCGTAGCCGCCGGGGACGTTGTGACGCTCAAGCAGCATCACCGATTTTCCGTTCTTTGCCAGCATCGCCGCTGCGGACATTCCCCCCAGACCGGCGCCGATAACCACGGCGTCGAATTTCTTGGCCATAGTATGTCTCCAGTTCCGATACGTATACTAATATGAATAGAATATATGATTTAATTGACGTGCGGAGGGCCATCCCGAGGGATCGACCCTCCCCGTTTTCTTGTGGTATCACACCGGGGATGAAAATGCAATAGAGTTTCCGGCGTGATCGAAGGTGTTCTCAGATTGTCCGGGCTTCACAGAACCCCTCCCGGACCGCATCCGCTATCTTCCGGGGTTCCGACGCGTCTCCGATGACGATGACCGGGACATCGGCGGATGAGAGATCGTCCGCCAGGGTTTTGACCGGCTTTGCGCCCACGGCGATGATCACCGTATCCGCCGGTATCGTCTCGGTACCCTTGTCGGACTCAACCACAACACCGGCATCGGTGATCTCTTTGACTATTGTGGACGGTCGAAGATCGACGCCGCTGAGCCTGAGGCTTTTCATCAGAGACCAGCGGGACGTTCGGCTCACATTATCCGCCAGGCGATCGACCATGTCTACCACGGTGATTCGCCGCTGCGTGCGGTGCAAAAGCTCCATGGCGTATACCGGGTCCTCGGCGTTGTGATACATCAGGAAGCTGAAGGTTTCGTAATCCATCATCTCCTGAGAGGCGATGTAGTGGGCGGTTTCGCAGCCGGTGGCGCTGCCGCCGATGATGACCACGTCATCGCCGATGTCGGGAATCCGATCGGTCAGCACGTCCCAGGCGCCCACCACGTGGGATTTATCGATGCCCGGGATCGGCGGCGTGATGGGTTCGGCGCCGGTGGCCACCACCACCAGGTCCGGCTTTTCGGTACTGATGATTTTTTTCGTCAGGGGGGTTCCTGTTTTAACGGTCACGCCGTATGCGTCCATGCGGTTTTTCATGCTCGCGACTATTTTATTGAACTCCCCCTTGCCCGGAGGAACGGTGGCCAGGTTGATTTGGCCGCCGAGCTCATCCTGTTTCTCGAAGAGGGTTACCGTGTGTCCCCGCTGGGCGGCGATAATGGCGAATTCCATACCCGAAGGTCCGCCGCCGGCGACAAAAATCTTCTTTTTCTTCTTTGCGGGCTCGATGGTCAGCTCGGACTCACGACCCACCCGGGGGTTCAGGACGCAGTGCACCGCCTGTCCGCTGAAGATCGAATCGAAACAACCCTGATTGCACGAAATGCACGAGACGACCTCATCTGTGCGGCCTTTTTTGAGCTTGTTGGGAAGCTCGGGGTCGGCGATGAGGGGGCGTCCCCAGCAGATCAGGTCCGCGGCACCGGAACGCAGGGTCCGCTCCGCCAGCTCCGGGTCTCCCAGTCGATTGGAGGCGAACACCGGGATGGACACCGCCTCCTTGACACCCCTGGCGAGATAGACATACGCCCCGGGGGGAACGTTGCTGGTGAGTTGGGGGGTGCGGGTTTCATGCCAGCCGCCGGTGACGTTCACGGAGTTGAGGCCGACCTTCTCCAGGGCGGCGGCGAAGAGCGCCGCCTCCCGGTTGGTGTTGCCCCCCTCCATAAAATCGTGCCCGGCGATGCGCATGCCGAGGCAGAAATCGGGGCCGACTGCCTTCCTGATCTTTTCGATCACCTCACAGCCGAAGCGCATACGGTTTTCCAAAGAGCCGCCGTATTCATCGGTGCGGAGGTTCGTGAAGGGACTCAAAAACTGACTGATGAGGTATCCGGTGCACCCCACCGGCTCGATGTATTCAAATCCGGCCTCCATGGCGTTGACGGCGGCGGTGACGAAGGCCTCCTGGACGATTTCGATGTCCTCCTTCGTCATCTCCCGGGGGGTTTCCCCGGTCAGACGGCTGGGCACCGGAGACGGGGCGATGGGCTTCTTCCCGGTAACGAAGGAGTAGGCGTAGCGCCCCATGTGAAAGAGCTGGGTGCCCACCGCCACGCCGGTCTTCTTCTTGACGTCCTTTATGAAGGACTGGAAGGCGGGGATGTTTCGGTCATCGAAGAGGGCGGGCATATAGGGGGCACACCCCACCAGGTCGATGGCCAGCGGGCCCATAATCATCAGGCCCACACCACCTTCCGCCCGTTCCCGAAAGTAGGCTTGATAGCGCTCGTTAAACATGAAATCATCGGTGAAGAGAAGGCCCATGGCGGGCATGACGATGCGGTTTTTAACGGTGAGCTTGTTTATGGTGATAGGTTCGAAGAGTCTTACGAGTTCCATATGATACACAGGCTCCGTGGTTAGATAGAAGACAGCCCCGTGCCGTGAAATCCATGAACACTCGTGATCAGCGAACACGGCCGGCACGGGGAGAAAACGCTCTCTCGCCGGGAGATGGAAGGTCGGAATCTCTTGGATTTAATCGATTTTCCCGAAGGGGCTTTCCATCCCCTCGGGCATGGTGCGAATCTGCCAGATTCCTTTCACGATGGAGACCACCTCGCCCGAAGCGTCCTTAATTTCCAACTCCATGGGGAAATCCGCCTTACCGTTTTTCGCCGCCTCGGCCTGGATTTTATCCGCCTCTTCCTCGGTCATGGTTACTTCCAAGGTGACGTCGGTCATGGCCGGACGGCGATAGCGGATGTTCACCTCCTTGACGATGGGAACGAACTTGCTGATGTCGAACGACGCGCCGTGAATAACACCGCCGGATATCTCTCCAATGGTGAAGAGGGATCCGGCATACATCATGCCGATGTGATTGACGTTTCCTTCCAGGGGCATCAAGATCTTGGCATAGCGCTTTTTCATCTCGAGAACTTTGATGCCGGTGCGACGTATCGCCTCAATGTTGGAAATACAAAAGTCGGCTATGGCTTTATACTTTTCTTCAATCATCACGCACCTCGCAGAGTATGAAACGTAACATGTTTTCTTGTGTCCGATGAACGTCTATTTCCGTTGCCAGTTCGGAGCACGGCGCTCCATTTTGGCTTGAACTCCCTCTTTAAAGTCGTCGGTGCGAAGCAGCACGCTTTGCAGGTTTACTTCCATGTCGAGATGGGTCATCAGGTCGATCCCCTCGCCCTTCTTAATGACCTTCTTCGCGGCCCCCACCGCAATGGGGCTCATCTTCGCGATTTCCAGGGCCATTTTTTCCGCCTCTTCAAGCAGGTTCTTCTGCGGATAGAGATGGTTGACGAGACCCCAGTCGTAGGCCTGTTTGGCCTCGTACATCCGTCCGGTCATGAGTATCTCCATCGCCCGGGACTGGCCCACGATCTTGGAGAGCCGGGCGGTGCCGCCCAGGTCCGGGATGATCCCGAACTCAAGCTCCTGCATGCCCCACAGGCAGTCGTCGCTCATCAGGCGAATGTCGCAGGCCAGGGCCAGCTCGATCCCCATGCCGTACGCCCGTTCGTGGATGGCGCAGATGATCGGAATCTCAATGGTCTCCATCCGGTTGAGATAATGCTGGTACTTGTGGATATCCGAGCGGATCGTGGCGCCGCCGGCGGCGGATTCACCCATGAATCGTCCCACGAGCATCCCCAGGGAGTTGAAATCGACACCGGCGGAGAAGAGCTTCCCCTCGCCCCTCAGGATGACCGCCCGGATTTCCGGGTCGGCGATGATCTCATCGAGGATGTCGGATATACTGATGAGCATCTCGAAGGCGATGGCGTTTCGCTTTTCGGGGCGGTTGAGGATGATGTGATAGATGCTCCCCTTTTTCTCTCCCAGAACAAATTGATCGCTCATCAATTACTCCTTCGTGACCTTTTTGTTCGACTCCTCCATGGTTTCCAGGGCTTCCTTCCCCATGCGGTCCAGAAGCTCCTTGACGGTGGGGACGTCTTTGATGAGTCCGATGGACTGGCCCACCATGAGGGGGGCGAAATTGACATCACCTGTTTTCCACGCTTCTTTTATGCGTAATCCCGAAAGGAGGGGAATGAGGTCCTCCAGTCCGCCGCCGGCATCCTCGATCTTGATGACCTCCCGGATGACGTCACTCATGAGCGCGCGACCCTGCAAACCGGTGGACTTGCCGAAAATGGTGGTGTCGAACTCCTGGCGTTTAACCAGCTCGCTTTTGATGTTATCGTGGCAGGGGCATTCCTTGGTGGCCACAAAGCGGCTTCCCATCATGACTCCGTCGGCCCCCAGGGTAATGGCCGCGGCGATGGAGCGGCCGTTGGCGATGCCGCCCACCGTCACCACCGGCAGATCCACTTCCTGCTTGATCCGGGGAGTCAGTATCATGGTGGAGACATCGTCGTCCAGAGGATGGCCTCCCTCCTCGATACCGGCGGCGAAAACTCCGTCATACCCGATTTTTTCGGCGTGCTTTGCATGACGCACCGCCCCGACCTTGTGGAAGAACTTAACCCCAGCCTTCTTGAGCATTTCAACGTGATCCATGCCCGCCCCCTTGTCCACCGGGGAGCCGGAAAACTCGATGCCCGCGATTTTTTCCTCGGCGCACACCCGGACATACATTTTGTGATGGTCCGGGGTAATCCTGAGGGACGGGAGCATCGTGATGCCCACGAAGAACGGCTTGTCGGTAAGCTTTCTGACCTCGTTGATGGCGTTTCTGAATTCCTCTTCAGTTTCGTAATTGCCGGCGGTGAGGTTCCCCAGGCCGCCAGCCTCGGAGATGGCCGCGCACAGCGGTGGAATGGAAAGCCACATCATGGTGCCACAGATGATCGGGTATTTGACGCCGAACATTTCAGTGATGGCGGTTTTGAACATGAAACCCTCCTCGGAATTGGGAGTAAGATGATACGATTGGATACAGACGGATACGGTCTCCCGATTCGGGATGGAGGGTCTCTCTGCTGAGGCGGGAGCCGGATAAAGCGTCCATTCTACAGGATTATACAAGGTTAAAGTATAACTTTAAGCTTTATGATATTGCTTATAGCAAAGCCATGCCTTTATGTCAACAATTTTCGGCAGAAAGCGGTTTTTTATTCTCTGGACGATCGGTTTTCGCCTTTTGTTCGATAAACGAGCGGTGCAGATTGTTTTAACCTTGAAAAAACGGGATGCCGCATCTACAATAACACGTGATGGTCCGACCGGACATGTTCGTGCCACGACATATGAAGTGAATGCGAAAAGACCGGTGTTTCTCTCTTGTTGCTTCCGCCCTCTTTTCGACAGTTCACTCTGATGCCGTCAAGTGTTCACATCATCCCGTATTATATCGGTCGATAACGGAGCACAATGAATATTCTCATCATCAACGGCAGCTACCGCGCTCAAGGAAACACCCGGGTTCTGATCGATATGGTGAAACGGGGATTCGAAGAGAACGATGCCCGGATCTCCGAGATATTCCTTGCGGAAAAAGACATTCGATACTGCAGGGGCTGCATGAGCTGTTTCGGCCAGAAGGATGCGCCGATCGCCGACTGCGTCGTAAAGGACGACGTCAGGGATATATTCGAGCAGATGCTGACGGCCGACGCCCTGGTAGTGGCATGCCCCATTTATTGGGGAACCATGAGCGCACCGTTGACCGTCCTGGCGCACCGCATGACCGCCCTGACATATGATAAGGCCCTGGACGGCGGTTTCAAGGGGATACCGATGCCGAAGCACATGCCGACGAAGCCGGGTATGTACATTACCAGCAGCATCGCACCGACGTTCCTATTCAGTCTTTCGAGGGAATATCGCTGTTTCAAGAAGAGGCTTTCCGAAATATTACGCTTTGCGGGATATCGGACCTCATACACGCTGATAGAGGGTGGGTCGATGATGGGAATGCCCATCAGAGAGCGGGAAAAGACGGCGCGGAAAGCGGAGAGAATGGGAAGGGCCCTGTCGTCCGGGTGAAAGAGGGATGCCCGCTCATCGCTGAATCGGGAACGGTTTGAAATTGTCTGATAAAAAAGTGGATTAATGCGTGCGGCGGAGGGGTGTTGCCACCGATACTCAGAGTGAGCAAGGGTGGGCATGAGCGTGGACATAAAAGAAGAATAGAAGCATAGAGGAAGCGGGGCGGTGTGGATGTGAGGTTGAAAAGAATCAATAGATATAGGGAGGACAGATAGTATGGCCGATGAAAGGAAACTCGTAATCGCCGGCGGCGTGGCCGGGGGGACAGCCGCAGCCAGTCGCGCTCGCAGGGTGGATTCTGGACTCAAGATCGATCTCTACGAAAAAGGCCCGTATATTTCCTATTCCGCCTGACTGATGCCCTACTACATCGGTGATGTAGCCACCTCAAACGAACTGAATAAATACATCGTCAGACCTCCTCGGGTTTTCAAGGACGGCCATGATATCGATATCCACCTCCAGCATGAAGTGCTCTCCATCGACACGCAGGCGAAGGAGACACAGGTCAGGGACATCAAAAACGACAGGACGATAACCGTTCCCTACGACACGTTGATTATCTCCACCGGCGCCCGATCCCGCCGGCTGAACATACCGGGCGATGACGCCCCCAACGTCTTTTACCTCAAGGAGCTGTCCGACGCGGAGAGCATCAAGCGGTTTATCGATGAGAAAAAACCGAGCCGCGCGGTAACCTTGGGCGCCGGGTTCATCGGACTGGAGATGGCGGAGGCCTTCGGACATCTTGGTATTCAGAATACGATGGTCTATCGGGGGTCAAAACCGATGGGTCGATTGGGAGATGACATCTCCGAGATGATCATCGGGGAGGTGGAGGAGCACGGCGTACGCTTCATCCAGGATGCGAACCCGTCATCCTTCACCCTGGATGCGGACGGCATGGTCATCTCCGTGGTGACGGATAAGGGCGAGTTCCCCACGGACATGGTGCTGATTTCAGTGGGCGTGATACCGAATACGGAGATCGCAAAAGCCGCGGGCCTTGCCCTGGGCAAAAGCGGCGCCCTCAGCGTGGATGAGCGACAGCGCACGTCAGATGAGCATATCTATGCCGCCGGCGATTGCTGCGAGGTACTCCATCGCATTACCAATAAACCGGTATTCGTCCCTCTGGGAGATTTGGCCAACAAGCAGGGCTGGGTGGCGGGGGAGAACGCCGCGGGGGGCGATGTCACCTATCCGGGCATCTTCGGCTCGGCTCACTTCAAGGTCTTCGATCTGGAGGTGGGATTCACCGGTCTCAGCTGCATGGAGGCGGAAGCGGAAGGCATCGACTACATCGACCGGACCATCGAGGGCCGTTCCAAACCGCGGCTCTACCCGGGCAGCTCACTGATCCGTGTATGCCTCGTGGCGGAAAGAAAGACGAGGCGGCTGTTGGGCGCCCAGATCGCCGGGCGTGACGGCGCCGCCCACCGGATAAACATCATGGCCGCGGCCCTTGCAGGCAAGCTGACGATAGAGGACATCGTTGACCTGGACCTGGCCTACGCGCCGCCGTTTACCCCGACGATAGATCCAATTCTCACCGCCGCCAGGGTGCTGCAGAAGGATATGGGATAACAGTGATGAAACCATATCGACTTACGCGAACGGCAGTGGTTATTGTGTGCGGGTTGCTGATCGCCGGGGGTGTCTCAGGCTGTGCATCCATCTGGATACAGGAGATCTTCTTTCCCACGCGATATGTCGTGGCCCCCTGGTACGACGCCGCCTGGACCGATCTCTCCGACTCCATCGAGGGAAAGCGGGGAGAGCCGTATGAGAGCATCAGGAGCGTCATTGAAGAAAAAAGGAGAATAGAGCCGATTTTCGCGGTGGACGTTCAGGGCGGGTCCGGGGATGATCGGTACCTGCTGTCGCCCAGGAACACCCGGGTGCGCCCCTCTTTTTGGGACGGGAGCTTTCGCTGGAACCTGGCAGAAAACGGCAGGAATTATATCTTTCATCTGTATGCCGATGGAGTCGAGACCGTCACCCACATGCTGCCGGTGACGACGCACACCAGGGTGGAGGACGACGAGTGCCAATTCGTTCCGGGGGTTACGTATTCGTGGGATGTGACCCTCTGTGTGGTGGCGTGCAACCTCAGGCTTTCGGCCAATCCCTTCGACCGTCCCGCCTTTACCGTCCTTACGGAAGAGGAGGACGCTGCGGTTCAGCGGTGGCTTGATGAGCTGGCATCCACCGACAGTGGGGAGATCGACTCTGAGACCGGGGCGGCCCTGACGGCGTTGGCGCTGGAGTGTCACGAACTGTACCTCGAGGAGGAGGAGTATCTGCTGGAGGCCGTCGAGATATATCCCGAATCGATCATCCTGAGGCTCATCCTGGCGGGGGCATACGACCTGATGAAATCGCCGGAGCAGGCCCGGGCCGCGTTCGAGCTGGCGAGGGATCTGGCGGTGACCGATACGGACGCATTATCGGAACCTTGATGGCGCCGAAGACGGCGCCGGGAAGTTGAGTGCGGGTGGGATGCGGTCCGTGTATCCACACATATGTTTCAGAAAAAAGGCGGGAGAGGGGAAGAACCCCATTCCCGCCTTTTTTATTGATGCTTTTGAGCGGAGGAGGGTGGCGGGTTAATCCATCGGCGTGTAGGACGGACCCACCAGGGACCGGAGGATGGTGTGTTTCTCATCCGAGGTTAGTCCCATATCCTCGTATTGTTCCCCCCGCTTCCGCTTCACCTCGCTCATGCAGACCCTGTGTGCGAATCCGGTGAGGGGAAATTTGGCCGAGAAGTAGGCGGAGCACGCGATCATCACCACCGGCACGAAGGCGAAGAGGATGCGGATGGAGAGGACGGCCGAACCGGTCTGTTCTTCCATTGGTACATCGGGGATATAGCGTGCAAAATCGAGGCTGAAACCGAGGAGCGCCAGGGCGAGGCCGGCGGAGATTTTTCTCAAGAACGTCATGAATCCGACGTAAATACCCTCCCGGCGCTTTCCGGTCATCAACTCGTCCACATCGGTGATGTCCGGAAGCATTGCCCAGGGCATGAAGCCAACCGGCGAGATGGATATCCCCAGCAGGAACGCGTAGACATACAGGGCCACGGTAGGTGTATCGCTGCTGAAAAACCATCCCATGGCCATCATGACCGCCCAGAGGCACAGGCCGATGAGGAGCGCCTTGCTCTTGGAGATGCGGTTGCCGAGGTAGACGAACAGCGGCAGGAAGAGGACCTGGGTGATCAGCATGATGCCCAGCAGCGTCGAGCTCATGTTCTGTTTGCCCAGGATGTACGTCAGGAAATAGAGAAACGTGGCCATCAGTATGTCGAGGGAGACATAGGAGAAAATATACAGACCCAACAGCAGGCGAAACGAGCGGTTTTTCATCGATTCCCTGAACGACTGCCAGAAGGGGAGCAGGTCGGACTTTTGATATTCCGGTCGCTCGTAGGTAACGAAAAAGACGCCGATGAAGGGGAGGGAATAGAACAGACCGAAAATCGCCGCCATCACCATGTGACCCACTCCCTTGTCGGTGAATTGCGCGATGATCAGGGCCGGGATCACCGCGGAGAGGAGGCTCGACGTGGTGGAGAGTCCCCCCCGGATGCCGGAGAGGTTGTTTCGCTCCTCGTAGAGGGTCGTCAGCTCCGGGATGATGGCGTTGTAGGGGACCATCACCATGGTATACACGGTACGAAATAGAAGCTGGACGATCAGGAAGTAGATGAACATCACCACCTGGTTTTCCAGCTGAAGCGGCACCCACATCAGGAAGAATGATACGGCGATGGGGGCAATGCCTATAATATAGTACATCCGCCGCCGACCCCACCGGCTGTGGGTTGCATCCGTGATACGCCCCATGATCGGATCCGTGACGGCGTCCCACAGCTTGGCCGCCAGCATGATTGCGCCGGCGTATGCAGGCTTGAGATATACGACATCGGTCATAAAGATCATATAGAAGATGCCCATCAGCGTGAACGAGCCGCCGCCGAAGAAATCGCCCATGCCGAAAAATATC
The DNA here is from genome assembly GCA_016931225.1 of Candidatus Zymogenaceae bacterium. NCBI lineage: Bacteria > Deltaproteobacteria > Candidatus Zymogeniales > Candidatus Zymogenaceae > Candidatus Zymogenaceae bacterium. Next base: position 112,101 of record JAFGFE010000035.1, on the reverse strand, counting down.
TTGGTTGTGAGAGGTATCCGCTCGCCTTCGAAAGGTTTGGTCAAGGGAGACATGTCGCACTCCTTTTGTAAAGATGATGCACCATCGGCCCTTATCGTATGTATAATAAAATCGAAATCGACATAATTTTAAACAAACCGCCCATCCCTGTCAATTCAATTCTTCAAAGGATGAGATTGAGGGAAGATGACTTGACGTATGGTGAAAAATGCGGTGTAATAAACACTTATAGGAATTTTTCACTCTTTGTCACGGCGATCGGAAGGGACCAATCGATGACGGACAACAACACACCTGATTGGATCATGTCGATCACCCCGGAAGAACTGGGGAGGGATTCGGGAGTTGAGGTGACGATCGTGCCGGATGAGGAGGAACTCTATCTCCATTTCGCCCGGGCAATGGTCGATACAATCGAAAAAAACACTGCCACAGGAAAACCGACTTCGTTTATCCTTCCGGTGGGTCCGGTGGGGCAATACACACCCTTCGCCAAGATGGTTCGGGAGAACGGCGTGAACCTTTCCGAACTGAGCCTCTTTTTCATGGACGAATACCTCACCGATGATGACGAGTACATCCCCGAATCCCACCCATTGTCGTTTCGGGGTTTTGTCAAAACGGCCGTCGTCGAGCCGCTCGCGGGTCACCCGGGGTGGGATCCCAGACGGGTTCATTTTCCGGACCCGAAAAAGCCGGACGAATATACCCGGATGATCAGTGACGCCGGGGGTATCGACATCGCCTTCGCCGGTGTGGGAATCAGCGGACATCTGGCCTTCAATGAGCCGCCGGAGCCGGGAGAGACGGTATCGAAAGACGAGTTCATCAAAAGAAGGACTCGAGTGCTCTCTCTCTCCAGGGAGACCAAAACCATAAACTCGGTCACCGCTGCCGGCGGGGGCATCTTCTATATTCCGTCCCGGGCGGTTACCGTGGGAATGTATGAGATCTTTTCCGCCGATAAAATCATGGTCTATATGAACAGGTTCTGGCAGAAGGCGGTCATCCGCCGGATGCTTCACGGCGAGGTGACGGCAGCGTTCCCCGCATCCCTGGTTCGCACCCGGGGCGCGGTTTCGGTAACGGCAACCGAAGAGGTGAGCAGGCCGCCCCTTCCGACCCTCAGGTAGATCGAACACACGAACCCTCCCGATCGCCGGGGGGTGAAAGGATTCCATGAAACATCACCACAATGCTGATGAGCCGATAACGGAAAAAGCGGTTTATCACCGGTGGGACCTGCATCTTCACACGACCATCGGATCTCCCTGCGCTGCCTACGATCCCTTCGAGATACCCCGGTATGCCGCCGGGGAGGAGTTGGACGGCGTGGTGATAACCGACCACAACTTCGGCTGGAAGGAGGAGGGCGTTACCGCCGATCGATACAACAGCCTGGCCGACGCGTTTCACGCCGCGGGAATCCGAATGCTGCTGGGAGTGGAGGTCTCGACGAGGGAGGGGGATCTTCTGGTGTATCCCCGGGACGTGGAGGAATTTTTTCACGAGCTGCCGCGGGATTTCGGAAAGATGGACCATGAGGTGAAAGATGTTCTCGATACCGCCGAATCCCTGGGTGCGCTGTGCGCCCTGGCCCATCCTCATGCCTATCCCGAGACGGTCGTCCATGCCATGGAGCGGTTCAACGGGGCCAGGGGGGTGTTTTACAACCCGTACGGCATACCGGAAATCGGCGGCAGCGACGCCCATTTTCCCTGGGGCGTGGGCGCGGCGTATACCATGTTCGAAGACCGCATAGAGACGATCGAGGATCTGATTCGGGAGGTAAAGGCAGGCCGCTGTCGTCCCGTCAGGAGGGAGCGCAAAAGCGGCGCCGACAGTGTCGGCTGACGAGATAGCGGTGGTTTTCTACAACAGGGGCGTGAAACAAGAGCGCGGTAGTCCTGAGCGCCTGTCGCCGTATTGCAGCTCAATCCCTTCCATTATTTAATCACTCGATAGTATCACTTCACCATTATGTCGGCTCCCGGTCCCTGCCGGGGCCGGCAGTGCCGGCTCCCTATAAGGCGGTGGAGTGAGACCGAATGAGTGTGAATGAGCGTAGATGCTATATTACCGGGCTATCTCCCATCACAAGGCCCCGCCGGTATCTTTCGCCCCCTTTGTTTCTTTGTTCCCCTATCGGTTCAGATCACCACTATATTGGCTCCCGGCCCATGCCGGGCGGCCAACGGGCCGCACCGGAGATATACCCGGTGAGATTATAGATACAAAAGATATGGTTTCCAGTCCCAATCTGATCACCCCACCGCTATAACGGTACCCGGCCCATGCCGGGCGATTAGCGGTCCGTGCCGGGGCCGTTCTCCCATATCATCACCTCGAAGAGATACAGAGAGCTCATCGATTCGGAATAGGGGTAGGTGATCATCAGCCACCTCGCCTCGAAGGGCTTGTCACGGATTGTCAATCGCTCGGCGAGACGGGTCGGGTCGGACGCCATCAGGTCCGTATGGCTTGTGACCACCGCCCTTTCCAGCCGTTTTTCCTCGCCCGAGAATTTTCCATTTTCGGACACATACAGGTAGATGGTGTTGGCGGAGGGCTCGATATCCGGCTCTATCGAGGCGGCCAGGATTTCAATGGAGTGAATCGACTTGACCTCTCCCAGGTCGATCCACCATGTTCCCGAAACCGGAAGGGTATAGGGGGTGGAGGGATCGCCGTCGGCGGCGGCGGGGGCGGTGATGTCGTTGTTTCCTCCGATCAGGATGGTGTGTGGGTCGTTCGCATCGATGGATGTCAGGGCGAGATCGGCGGCACCGCCGGGACCGATGAGGTCATGAGCACTCCCTCCCGCTTCGGCCACACCGTCGAAATCCGTATTTTCAAAATCATCCCATCCCAGGACCAGGTCTTCGTTGAGGGACCTCAGCGGACCGTCATAGGTGACGGCGGTGAGGTGGATATCGCTTTCCCAGCCGGGAAGCATCGTCGCCAGCTCCGGCCATACGGCCACCCGGTCGACCATGGAGACCGGAAACGAGATCGGCACCGCCGCCGATTCATCCTCAATCGGTGACGGGGACTCGAACGCCCGGTACAGTGCGAAGGAGAAACCCGCGGGCAGGGCCTCCGGCTTGGGGGTTCCCGGAGTCATGAGGAAGAGGTCTACGGTGCCGTCCCCGCGGTTGTTGGAGGTGATCGCAAGGGGATAATAAAGACTATTGGTCTTGAACCGATACGCCAGGGGTGTCGCGCCCCGGGGCGTCTCATCGAGGGAGACGACGTCGAACACGAAATAACGGATATCCCGATCGAGATACGATTGAACGAGGCCGGTGAACCTGGCGGCGGAGCCGGGGAGCGCATCGATTCCCCTGGCGGCGTAGAAATCGGTTAGCCATGAGAAAAAGGCGTCCGCGTCCGTTACCTCCACCACGGTCACGTCATGCACGCCCACAGTCGCCGTCATCACCACCGAAATCCCCTCAAGGGTCCGCTCCTCCCCACCGCGCATCATGCCGTCTTCGTCATAAAAGGGGATGAATATCCGGGGGGCGTTTTGTTCGATCAGGTCGAACACGCGCTCAAACAATGCCGTGTCCGCCTCGAATACGGCGTCCGGCGGGGAGGGGAGGGGGAGAAACTCGATGACGTCGGTTTTTGTTGATACATTGGTCTCGGTGGCGAGCACCAGCAGCTCTTCGGTGCCGTTAAACGCGATCAGGCCGCGCTGGGCCGGCTCGTAGAGCGATATGTTTGCTTCGAGCGTAATCGGGAGCGCCCCCCGATCCGCACGGGATGGGGTGCCGAAAAATAAAAAGATCGTCATCGCAACGACGGCCGTAAGGATACGTATGGAGACGACGGTGGGTTTTTTTGTGATCATATCGGGTATGTCCGTATTGTGTTGTTCGTGTGCTTCAGGCATTATATTCGAAGCGGATCGAATGTGTCAAGGTGGAGGCACTGGTTTTCACCGTCGGATCGTGTATGCGCTGATGTAATTTTATTCCGATCAGTGTGGGAGAGGGGACGTTGCGATCCGTCGTTCGAGGGTACACGGGTGGAGATGTGTGATCCGAGGAGGATATCGGAATCCATAGACGGCGGGTCGGCGCCTTTCCGCCCGTGTCGTGTGCATCGTCCGCGTTCCCGGTCGTCGATTATCCCTTTTCATATCGTATGGATTTTGGTTTGACCCATGCCTTGAAATCATGGTATAGAGACAGTATTCACCAGCAATATTAGTCGGTTTTGTACATTTTCATTATTTCTATTTTAAAAAGGAGTTATTCGCATGGCTGAGGTACATGGAGGACATCTGGTCGTCGAGGCCCTCAAGCGTAAGGGCGTCACGAATGTATTTACCCTGTCAGGCGGTCATATCGATAAAATCTACGACGCCTGTATCGACGGAGGCATATCAGTAATAGATGTGCGCCATGAACAGGCGGCGGCGTTTATGGCCATCGGCTGGTCCATGGCCACGGGGAACCTGGGGGTTTGCCTCGCCACGGCGGGTCCCGGCGTGGCCAACGCCATCACCGGCGTGATGGACGCCCATGCGTCTCACATCCCGATGCTGATTATCGGCGGTAGGAGCCCCAGAAAGGAAAACGACCTTGGTGCGCTGCAGGACCTGGATCAGCTCGCGCTCCTGCGTACCATCACGAAGGCCGCGTATATCTGTAACGACACGCACCGCATCCCGGAGTACATCAACACGGCGTTCCGCAACGCCCTGAGCGATCGCCCCGGCCCTGTCTATCTTGAAATCCCGGTGGACGTTCTGGGCAACAAGATCGAGATGGAGACGGTTTCGTTTCCCGACAATACGAAACCGCGTTACAGGCCCGCGGGCGATCCGGAGGCGATAGCCAGTGCCGCGAAACTCCTGAAGGGTGCGAAGAAGCCACTGATCATCGGCGGCGGTGGCGTACGCTGGGGGGATGCAAGCGGCGCCCTGGCCGACCTGGTGGATGGGGCGAACATTCCCTTTATGCTCTTCAACGAGGCGAGGGGGGTGGTGCCTGACGATCACAAATGGAGTCTGTGGAGCGGCGGGTTGATGGGGCTGACGATCGCGGCGTCACAGGCCGACGTCATCCTGGTCCTCGGGCTTCGGATGACGTGGCTTTCGTCCTACGGGCAGATTTTCGCCAATGCGAAGATAATCAGGGTGGACATAAGTGGGGGGGAGGTGGGCAAGAACATCCCTCATGAGATCGGTATCGTGGGAGACGCGGGCCAGGTACTCAGGGGAATCGTCAAGGAGCTCGGGAAATGCGACTTCTCCGAGTGGGCGAACGAGGCGGTGGGCACCGGCATAGCCATGATGGCGGAGGAGAACGCGAATAAGGAACAGACCACCGGCCCCATTCACCCGGTCAAGCTGGTGAGCGAGGTATATAACGTCTTCGGCCCTGATGCGGTCTATGCCACCGACGGCGGAGACGTCTCCTATTTCACCTCGGTGCACCTCAGGGGGGGTGGGCCGGGTCGCTTCCTCTCCAACGTGGGGAACCTCATGGGATGCCTCGGCAGCGGGATCCCCTTCGGCATCGTGGGGAAGCTGGCCCATCCTGATCGCACGTCCGTGGTGGTGACCGGCGACGGGTCGTTCGGCCTCAACGGGATGGAGATCGAGACGGCCGTACGCCATAATATCCCGGTCGTGATTGTCGTGGCGAACGACCAGGCCTGGGGCATGGTCAAACACGGCCAGGAGCTTCAGTATAACCGGGTGGTGGGAACCGACCTGGGGCCGGTGCGTTACGACCTGATGGCCGAGGGCCTGGGGGCCCATGGTGAATTTGTCACCGAGGTAAAGGATATCGTCCCGGCCCTGGAGAGGGCGAGGGATGCGGGGAAGCCGGCGGTGGTCAATGTCATCACCGATCCGACCGTAACCAGCCCGATCACCCACATCTTTGTGGCGGCTCTCAACGTTTGATACCTGCGACTATCCTCAACATGTGACGGTCGGTAAGGGTGATATAATACTGTACAGGCTGGGCATACGGCCCGGCCTGTACATTTTCTCTAAAGATATTCTTACTGAACATTTCAGACCTGTATACCGTAAATGGTTGATTCTCTATCATCGGGAGGGAAACATATGTCCGCACCCGACAAGCTGTGTGTTATCTGGAGCTCCGGGGATCCGGATGTGGCCCGGAGCATGGTGTTTATGTACACCCACAACTCGAAACGATTAGGATGGTGGCGTGAGGTGAAGCTGGTGGTCTGGGGGGCGTCGGCCGTGCTCATGTTGGAGGACGAGAGCCTTCATCAGTACATCGAACCGATGAAGGAAGACGGCGTGATCCTTCAGGCGTGCCGAGCCTGCGCCGATATGCACGGAGTAACCGAGAAGCTCGAGGCGCTGGGGATCGAGGTTATCTACATGGGGGAGCCGCTGACGGAGATGCTCAAGAGCGATGAATGGGCGGTGCTGACGTTCTGACAGGCAGGGCCTGCTTCCAATATAGTGGTGGATTGAATCGACAGGGGCGCCAGACCGACAGGGTCGGCTCCCTTTATAGCGGTGGAGTGAGGCGACAGGGGCGAAGAGAAACAGAGAGGTAAAACCGGCAGGGACTGAGTCGGTAAGGGCCGATGCGGAACGCCGGGTGGATATGAATAAGCATAAGACACCGTGTTACCGGGAAATCCCTCTTTTCATTCCCGCCCCATGCGCTCCGGGCCACCGCCATATTGGCTGTCGATCCTATCAACCCGACAGGGTCGGTTCCCTTTGGCAGGTGCGTGAGACGAGAGAGAGGTGGTCTTGGGTGCCTGTCACCGTATTGCAATACAACCCCTCCCATATTTAATCACCCGATAGTGACACTCTACCACTCTCATGGCGGCAGGCACTGCCTGCTACATGCTGAATTTTTCCCCCAGGTATTTCTCCCGGGCCACCGGGTTCGAGGTGATCTTTTTCGGCGTGCCGTGAATGAGGATATTTCCCTCGGCAAGGATATATGCCCGGTCGCAGATGCCCAGGGTTTCCCGGACGTTGTGATCGGTGATGATGATGCCGATGCCCCGGGACTTGAGGGACAGGACGATCTTCTGGATATCGTTGACGATGATCGGGTCGATGCCGGAGAACGGCTCGTCCAGGAGTATGAAATGGGGGGACGTCACCAGCGCCCGGGTGATTTCGACCCGCCGGCGCTCGCCGCCGGAGAGGGAGTAGGCCTTGTTGTGGGCCAGATGGGAGATTTTCAGGTCGGAGAGAAGCTGTTCCAGTCGGTCTTCACGCTCCGCTCGGGAGAGGGGGAGTGTTTCGAGGATGGCCATGACGTTTTCGGCCACGGTCATTTTTCGAAAGATTGACGATTCCTGAGGAAGGTAGGTGATTCCTTTCCTGGCCCGCATGTGTACCGGGAGGTCGCCGATGTTGTCGCCGTCGAGGAGGATCTCTCCCTTATCCGGCTTGACGATTCCGATAATCATATAAAAGCTTGTGGTTTTTCCGGCGCCGTTGGGGCCCAGAAGCCCCACGATCTCCCCGGACTCGACGTCCATCGCGACGTGATCCACCACCACCCGGCCCCGATATGCCTTGGTCAGGCCGGATATCTTCAATGTGTGAGTGCCGTTTTCGGTCATTTAGAAATCTTCTTCCTTGGGATAGATGGTCACATGCGCCCGCCCGTCGCCTGTGCCTGTGGCGGTGCTTACTTTAGTGTTGAGATCATAGGTCAGAGTCTCACCGGTCACCATGTCATCCCCCCTCCAGAGGGTCGGAGATCCCGTGAGGGTCAGTTTCTCGTTTTCGTAGTCGAATACTAGATGACCTGCATTACCCCTGATGTCGGAACGGACAAACCTGACGTTTCCGTCCGCGGTGATCTTTTTAATGTCGCCCATTCCACCGATATCTCCGGCGAAGTAGACGGTAATCGTCCCGGCGGTGAGGACGGCGTCCTTATGGGAGGCGGATACGCCGCCGGTGTAACGGATAAAAGAGCCGTCACGACTGCCGTACAGGCCCCGGGAGGTGATGTGGACGATCCCGCCGCTGAATGAAGAGACATCGTCGAATCCGAAGAGGTCTTCGTCGGCGTGAGGTTTTTTCGAGGGTGAATCCAAGCTTGACCCTTTTACGTTCAGGTCTGTGACCACGTCCTCGTGGACGAAGAGTTCCTCCTCTTCCAGATCGAAGGTCAGTCCCGTTCCGTGAAATGAGATATCGGTGCCGGATAGTGCAATCGGGTCGTCGGTCGATATTTCATTATCCGTTGAATCGAAGTGAAGGGTGTCGGTTGTGAGGACGTAATCCTCCCAGGCGGTAATGGTCACGTTATCGTTCAGGCTGATGTTCTTCGATTCATTATCCAGAACGCCGCGGTCTCCGGAAAGGGTCAATTCGTACGTGTCCTGGTAAAAGAATACGACGTTGATATTATCAAACTCGGAACGATCTTCATCCTTGTAAAACCGCGCTTCGTCGGCTTTTATCTCCCAGAGGGTCTTGCCGTCCTTGGATTCGGTGTAGGTGATCGTTCGCGCTTCGAGGCTGGCGGGGACATCTCCGGACTCGATCTCCTCACCGACCAGATCGCTGCCTGTGATCTCCGGGATGTCGGAGGTTTCATTTCTCTTGTTGTAGGTAACAATCAGGACAATCACTATCCCCGCCACGATGGCCAGAGACACGATTCCCAAAATCAGTCTCAGTCGTTTCATGGATACCACCATGCAATAATCAATTGAATTGTATCAAGACACTATACCATTGAGGGTTTTTACAGTAAAGCACTATTTCACGTACCGTTCGATGGAGGATTCCCAGAGCTTCTGTGATTTTAAAATGAATTCGCACACCTCTCTTGCGGCACCCCGGCCGCCGGGAAGATCGGTGATGATATGGGCGTATTGCTTCGCTTCGTCGACGGCATCCGCCACCGCCGCCGCAAGGCCGACCATCCGCATGGCGGGGATGTCTATCAGGTCGTCCCCCACGAACGCCGCGTCTTCCGGGGCGAGCGACAGCCGATCCAAAAGCTCCGTGACGACGCCGCTCTTTTCCAGTTTTCCCTGGAAGAGGTGCTCGATGCCCAGTTCTTCGACCCTGTACCCGACAACATCGGACTTCCTGCCGGTGATGACGGCGGCCTGAATCCCCGCCCGCATTGCGAGCTTGATGCCGTGGCCGTCCTTGACGTTGAATTCCTTGGACTCGGACCTGTCGGCATGGATGATGATCGAGCCGTCGGTCAGTACGCCGTCCACGTCGAAGATGATCAGCTTAATCCTCTCGGCCTTTTCATGGGCGTTGGGATCGATGAGGTGCATGGTGCCTCCCGGTTTTCTTGAAAGGAAACAATTCCTTGTTATGAATACAGATCGCGTTTCGTCGTTTCAAAGGCGTCTTTGCCCACCGCCAGGGCGGCGGCTGTGGGCATTTTATCGGCGGCCGCCGCCACCATGTCGGCGGCAAGGTATCGGATGTCCCACTGGGCGGTTTCGTCCATTCTGAGCCGGGCGACGTGATACAGCTCCCTGAGATTCATGGAGACGAGCACCCGCCTGCGGTGCGCGTTGGTGAGGATGTATTCCGCACACCCCGGAAGCCGCTTGACGATTGTATGATAAAACGACTCGGAGGCGTCCACCGCTTCCATCATGGGTTTTTCGAGGCCAGCCTCGGTGATCGAGGGGGGGATGGTCACCCCTAGGGTGGAATCATAGGGGCCGGACAGGATGGTCGCCATGCGGTGACGCTTGAGCTGGCCGAAACAGGACGATGAGACCACCGCCTCGAAGGTCAACGGTATCAGCTCCAGCTCACGGGGTGCGCGATCATAGGACTCCATACGGGAAAAGGCCGAGAGGATCAACTCCCGCACTGCGTCGGCACCCTTGATGCGGATATGCTCCAGGGCCGTGCGATATTCCATGTCTCCGTGTGAAGAGAGAAAGAACGCCGCGAGCCGGGTGTCTGCGTCTTCGGGATAGTCCACCAGGGTCACCTGCCGGTCGGCGGGAGCGGCGGACCGTGTCGATTTCGTATTCGGAACCATCCGGGAAGCGACGCCTGTTACAATACCGTCGGTTTCGATGTCGTAGGGGGTGGGCGTTGTATACTTGATGACCGACGGGGCATGGGGCGAGACGGCGTCGAATATCGCCCGGGAAAGCTCCCGGACTTCGATGAGGGGGTGGGCCGCCAGCCGCCGGATGGTCATCTCGAGCACCCGGGCGTTGGCGGTCATGCCGAGCTGTGTGAGGGTGGAGAGGGGCACCACGTAGCGGGCGTCCTCCTTGGCCCATCCGGAGAGCACGACCTTTCCCTTTTTATCCCGCGCCATATCCGGATATTTTTCCTCCAGGTAATCGGAAAGCCCGTCCTTCAGTCGATGATATGCGGCGTTGAGCCGGCCGACCACGGAATGGAATTCATCCGCAGAGCCGATCTCAACAATCTCTTGGGGGACCAGGTAATCGTCGGTGAGGGTGATGTAGCGCTGGGATTTCTCGGTATACGATGCGAGCCGCGAACGCTCAAGCTCCTCCACCGCCCGCCGGGTGACGTCGATGATATCCAGGTTGAACACCGCGTGCTCCGCCACGGAGGAGTGTCCCAGACCGAAGATGATCGATTCATTGGAGCGCCGGGCCCGATCCACCTGTTGGACGGCGTCTTGTCTGAGTTCATTCACCGATCGCGGATCCCGGCTGATGCGGGCGTACGCCGCCGAGAACGTCTCCGGCGTCAGGTCCTCCGCTCCGGAAAACTCACGGAGGAACGCCTTCGTCTCATCCACATCGGCGTCGTCCGCCAGGGTCGACGCCCGGTTCCGATACTCGTCCAGCCGCTCCCGGTCCACGTTCATCCCGGAAAGAATCACCTTCATACTGTATACTCCTTCATCTGCCGGCAGTGCCGGCGGACTAGATAGTGGTAGTTTGTTATAACAGGAGCAGCAGGCTCGAAAGCGATTGAGTGAGGCTGGGTCAGCATATCTTTTTATCAAAAGACACCGCCCAGGTGATTTTCTGCGCACCCTTGTTTCTCTTCGCTCCTACCGCCTCATTCCACCGCTATAAAGGGAGCCGACCCTGTCGGGTCGATAAGATCGACAGCCAACATGGCGGTGGCCCGGAGCACATGGGGCGGGAAAGGAAAAGGGGGAATTTCCCGGTAACACAGTAGCTTATACTTATTCATATCCACCCAACGCCCCGCATCGGCCCTTATCGACCCACCCCCTGCCAGTTTTATCTCTCTGTTTTTTTTCGCCCCTGTCGTCTCACTCCACCGCTATAAAGGGAGCCGACCTTGTCGGCCTGACCCTATAGTTTCCTTCACCCCACTTGTTGCTCTGTGCTCCTTTTGTCCCAATCCACCACTATATTGGAAGACGGCACTGCCGGCAAGAAAAAGCAGCAGTATCGGCAAAGCGCCCAGGAGCGCGCCGGCGCAGAACTGCGGCCAGTTCGTGGAAAAGTCCCCTTCGAGAAACGACCGCAGACCCAGGGCCAGGGTATATCGCTTCGGCTCGGTCAGGACCACGGCGGCCAGCAGGAAATCGGAATACGCCGCGATAAAGTTGAACGCGAACACCACCACGATGATCGGCATGCTCATCGGGAGGGTTATGTAAAAAAAGGTCCGAAAGGGGCCGGCACCGTCCACCGCCGCCGCCTCTTCACAGGTGGCGGGGATGGAGTCAAAATATCCCTTGATCAGCCACGCGGAAAAGGGGACGGCGCCGGCGAGATATACCAGCACCAGGCCTGCGTGAGTATCCAGAAGTCGTAATATCTGAAGAATTTTGTACACCGCCACAAGCGCGAGGATGTTAGGAAAGAGCTGGACGATGAGCAGCCCCGACGTGATGTTTCGCCTACCGGGAAAGGGAAAGCGGGAAAGGGCATAGGCCGAAAGGGAGGTTACGAACACAGCAAGAAGCGCCGTGGTGCCGGAGATGATCATGGAGTTTTTCATCCAGAGAAGAAAGTCGGTGTTGATGATGAGAGAGCGATACTGATCCAGCGTTATCGCTTCGGGCAGGATTCTCCCGGCGGAGAGTCCCCGGCTAGTGGACAGCGAGGTGGAGACCACATACACCAGGGGCAGCCCGGAAAAGAGGACCAGGAGGGCGATGATCAGCGATCCGGAAACGGACGTCCTTTTTTTTACGCCTCTATTCTTTCTCTCCATCATCAAAACGCCTCCCCCTTGTTTTTACGAAGGAGAGCGAGGCTTCCCGCGGTTACCAGGGCCACGACCACAAAGACGATGACCGCATACGCCGCCGCCAGGCCGTAGCGCCTGCTCATGAGGGTGAGGCCGAAGATGTGTGAGATGATGATGTCGGTGGCTCCCGCCCCGCCGATGTTCTCAGGATTCATCGGTCCTCCCGCCGTCAAAAGATAGATGACGGTGAAATTGTTGAACGCCGCCGAGAATCCGAGGACCAGCACCGGCAGCATCCTGCGAAACACCAGCGGCAGGGTGATGGAGGCGAACGTCCGAAAGGGTGCGGCGCCGTCGATTCTGGCCGCCTCGTATATGCCGTTGGGTATGGTATGAAGGATGCCGTAGGCCATGAGCGTCATGAAGGGGATGCCCAGCCAGGTGCTGACCAGCACCACCGCGATTCGGGCGGGCTGGGGGGAGAGGAGCCAGGGCACCTCGGGGAGTTTGAGGGCCGAGAGGGCCAGATTGATCAGGCCGAAATGATAGTTAAACAGCCCCTTCCAGATGAGCACCGTAATGAATGCGGGGATCACCCAGGGGAGGATAAGAATAGGCAGGGTGAAGAGAGCGGCGGCTCGGGGGATTCTTTTCAGGCTTCCGGCGGCCGTGACGCCGATGATAAAGGGAAGGCCGATGGAAAGAAGCGCGTATATCACGTTCCATGTCGAAACCGTACCGAAGTCGCTGACGGGGCTGGTGAAGATAAGGCGGTAGTTCTCGAGGCCCACGAACTCGTAATCGAAGTAGTGGTATAAACTCATGTTGGTGGCGGAGATGTAGATGTTGTATACCATTGGTATCACGGAAAGGAGAAGCACCAGGAGCAGCACCGGTCCAACGGCCCCGATTATGAGGGCCGCGGCGGCGCCGTCGCTGCGCGGGTTGGAAGATATCCCGTGTCTCACCGCCTCATCTCCTCGATCACGGTTTCGATGCGCTCCTCCATTCGGCACAGCGCCTCCTCGGGCGAGAGTGTGCCGTCCATCACCGCCGTCGCCGCGGCTCCGACGGCGTCCCACACCAGCTCCCCCGCCGGGTCATTCGGGTACGGGTATGACGTGCCCGCGATCTCCACGGCGGCGGCCAGGAGGGGTTCCTGTGCGAAATCCTCCTCGCGATAGACCAGAGGATTCGCCATGACCTTGATTGCCCCGGATCCCTCGAAGATGAGACGCAAACGGCTCGGCTCCAGAAGATACGCAAGGAAGTCAAGTGCGGACTCCGGATTTTCTGAATGGGCGCTCACGCCGATACCCATCAGGTTCGCCAGGGGCCTCGCCCTCCGACCGCTTTCCGCGGGCGGTATCGGGTGGTAGCCCACGTTCATCCCCAGGCTCCGGTAAGAGGGGATCAGATAGACGCCGTGAATCATCATCGCCACACGATTCTCGCCGAAGAGCTCGCCGATAATGGGATAATCGATTCCCCGGGGGATGAAGCCTGTGGGACCGGCGATGTCGAAGAGGAGCGTAAGACCCTCGATGCCGCCGGGGGTACACAATCCCATGTGGGTCGGGTCGACGGCGCCCTCATCGGTTTCGGAAAAGATGTATCCCCCATATACGTCGTAGAAGGGAAAGGTGAAATAGAAATTTGCGGGATCTGTGAGGAATCCGTACACATCCGTCTCACCGTCGCCGTCTGTGTCCACCGTCAGGCGACGGGCTGTATCGAGAAGCTCCTCAAGGGTTTCGGGAACCTCGGAGAGCAGCCCCTCGTTCACCACCAGGCCGTATGATTCCACCGTCAGCGGCGCGCCGTAGAGGACGGCGTCGTACCCGAAGGCGTCCACGAGATCGGGGGGGCAGCCGCTCAAGGGAAGCACCGCCCGATCCAGCGGTAAGAGCAGCCCCATCAGGGAGAGTACTCCCACGGACGTGTGGGAGACGCTGACGAGGTCCGGCCCCCGTCCCGCCGGCGCCGCCAGCTCCAGCTTCGTGTTGATCTCGAAGAGGCCGATTTCCCGGACGGTCACCGTCACGCCCCGCTCGGCGCGGTAGTCGTCCGCAATGGCCCTGAGGGTCTCAATTTCATCCGGTGTCATCGCCGCCCAGAAGACCAGGCCAGCGTCATCGGCGGATGATGCGGCGTCATTGGTCCGACAGCCCGCTATCATAGAGCAGAAGAAAAGGCTGATCAAAAGGCATGGGATAAAAAAAAGCGATCGTGTATGTCTGTCGTGTTTTCCACATCCCACCCCCGCCCGCGAGGCATAAAGTGGAAAATCGTGTCCGGATAGAGTTTGTTGTATCTGACGGCACCTCATGTGCACCATACTCTATCACCGAACGTTCATCTGGTAAAGATGTAAATGAACGGTGGGAATGATGTGTGGGTGAATTCGCTACGGGGAAGGGGTGCCGGACCGCCGCTTGCGTGTAAGGAGGGTGAGAAAAAGGTGGAGCGAAAGCAGGACGAGAAAAAAGATCAAGAGATAGCGAAACATTCCCTCGAACTGCCCCAGCACCTTCCAGGTTACGGCCATTGGGTCGCCCAGGAGGTGTTCGTAGCTGTAGTTGCAGCCGTAGAACTTTGCAGAAAGACATCCCACCGCGGCGGCTGTTATGCCGATGATCTTGATGATGATGCGGACCCGAGCCGCGTGTTGGGGGGGGAGGCCGATTGAGGCGAGATACGCGCCGTCGCCCAGAGTCCTGTGGACAATGAGCGCTCCCAGAAGTATGCACCCGGCTATGCCGGCGCAATAGACAATCAGAAGCATTTCCACGGCATAGACCTCACAGGGCGTAAAAACACGCTCGGTGGGGGATAATCGAAAACGGATTTTTCAAAAACATCAGTCCCGATGTTTCCCCATGCTCACGCCCACGGTCATAACGGAAAAGACCACAAGCAGGGTGATGAGCAGCCGAAGGCCTATCGTTTCCATCTGATCCATGAAGGCAAAGAGCATTATCAGCCGGTCACTTGCGGCTTCCTCCGGATACGCGACGGAAAGCGCCCCTGATACCGCCGCCAGGATGATGACCGTACCGATTGTCCGTTTCCAAA
This sequence comes from Candidatus Zymogenaceae bacterium, assembly GCA_016931225.1. NCBI lineage: Bacteria > Deltaproteobacteria > Candidatus Zymogeniales > Candidatus Zymogenaceae > Candidatus Zymogenaceae bacterium. The sequence goes on along the minus strand of JAFGFE010000035.1, from coordinate 96,896 downwards.
ATGTACCGGCGGCGGGATTATCCGTCAGGCGTTCGGTTGACGCATTGATGCCGGACTTGAGAAGAAGGATTATACTGATTCCGACGACCAAAGAGACCGCCAATCCCGCAGCGAAGACCAACAAAACGTTCATGATTTTTACGTTCCGTTAATCGTTGAAGAACTTTTTACTTTCCGAGAAATCGATGCCCAGTGCCGTGAGTATCTTTCGCTTGGTTTCCATCCGGCAGCTCATACCTTTCTCGATGCGGTCGATGGTCAGCACGCTCACCCCCGCCTTTCTGGCGAGTTCGGACTTGCTCAAAAGCATCTGCTCCCGGATTGCCGTTAGGGTGTTCTTGGGTTTCTGGGATTCGGTCTCGTTTACTTGTGTCTTTTTCTGTTCTATGACACACTCCCCCTCATCGTGTAAGTGTGAGAGTATACCAACACGGGCGCGCATCCACAGGGATCACATTCTCGGAGGTGAAAACTCTAATATTCAACCATCGGAGGCAGTGATTTTGCCTGGTCTATCCAGTTGGTGATTTCCTTGAGGGACGGAAGGCGACGAACCAGGTTTTTTGCCGCGTTGGTTTCCTTGACCTTTTCGTACAGGTTCTTTGCGTTTCTATTTTTCAGTTCATTGACGGTATCCACCCCCGCCTCTTCCAGCAGGTCCGAATACTCCTCTCCAACACCCTTGATGCGCATCAGGTCGGCCAGGTTCACCCACTCGAGGATGAGCGCATGGCCGATGCCGGTGGAGCTTTCCAGTTCTTTTCTCCCGGAAGGAGTTTTTCCCCGTTTCAGGAGCGTCCCGGTGGTGCTGATTCCCACCGCTTTCAATTTCCCGGCGTATACATCGCCGATACCTTCTATATCCTTGATCGGATAACTCATGAAATACTCCTTGTGTATCGAGAAGAGATGATATGACTGGTACAAAACTTATTGCAATTTGATATAAAAGTCAAGTGAATTTATGAGAAAGTTAGATATTTTATGTATTTGTTGTATGTATTATACCGATAAAGAGTTGAAAATGTATTATTTACTACATTTCTTGAAGTAATTGGAACAGAATGGATTATACAGACTTTTAAGTATCATGTAAACAGCGAAAGTGTTTTTTTTCACCCTTTTTTTCTTGTCCGTGAATCGGTAATATGGTATAAAACTATTACTATCATAGTAGTAACACAAATCAAGATCCCATACATCCGTGCACACCGGACGAAACTGCAAGAGGAGATGACCATGACAAAAAATATTAACGTAGTGGTATTGGGGACCGGCCAAATGGGGACCGGAGTCATCAAGCTGCTTTTGGAAAAACAGGGCATCCGGCTTGCGGGGGCCTATTCGAAAAGGGCGGAACGGTCCGGCATGGACGTGGGTGAGGCAATCGGCCTGGACAAAAAACTGGGAATCTCACTGACCCACGACCTCCCGGATCTCTTGGAGGTGGAAAAGCCGGATTTGGTCATCCAGTGCACCTGCTCCCGGGTGACGGAAGCGTTTCCGGAAATCGAGATAGCCCTCTCGGCGGGGGCGAATGTCATCTCCATCGCCGAAGAGATGAGCTTTCCGGCATACGGGTCGCCTGTGCTTGCGGGGAAGATCGATTCCCTGGCGAAAGAGAAGGGGGTGACGGTGCTGGGCACCGGCATCAACCCCGGTTTTGTGCTGGATCTTCTTGTCATCGCCCTTTCCGGGGTCTGCTTCCGGGTGGACTCCATCGAAGCCCGGCGGGTGAACGACCTGTCCCCCTACGGGCCGTCGGTGCTCACCACCCAGGGGGTGGGAATCACGCCCGAGGAGTTTCACAGAGGCGTGAAGGACGGCTCGGTGGTGGGCCACTTCGGATTTCCCGAGTCTATCAGCATGATCGCCAAGGCCCTGGGGTGGGAGATCGAGCGCATCGAGCAGACCCGGGAGCCGATTGTGAGCGATGTGAAGCGGGAGACCGAGTTCGTGAAAATAGAGCCGGGCCTGACCGCCGGCTGCAAGCACACCGGCATCGGGTACATGAACGGCAGGCCGGTCATTACCCTCATTCATCCCCAGCAGGTGCACCCGCACCTGGCGGGGGTCACCACCGGCGACTATATTGATATTGAGGGCGTACCCGGTGTCTCCTTTTCCGGCTCTCCCGAAATACCGGGAGGTGTGGGCACCGAGGCGTTGGCGGTGAACATGATACCCCAGGTCATCAACGCCCTTCCGGGACTCGCCACCATGGCCGATTTGCCTGTTCCGGCGGCCCTGATGGGGAACGTCGGCAAGATGGTGAGAGGATAGACCGATGGAAAAGCGCGTGAAGAAGGGAACGCTGGTGGAGATCGAACAGGTTATCCTGACGCCGAAAGAACGGGCACCCCAGGTGCCAGACGACACCAAGAAGGTGCCGCTGGTGATGCGGGCCAGGGGGACACTTGTGAACGATGCGGTGATCGGGGAGGAGGCGAGGATCGAGACCGTCACCGGGCGCGTGCTGACGGGGATTCTGGCGGAAAAAAATCCGGCGTATGATCACGGATTCGGAGAGCCGATCCCGGAGCTCGTTCCCATCGGCCGGGAGGTCCGGGTGATTCTGAAGGGCCGCAGTGCGAAGGAGGCGCCCGGAACATGAGCGATACACGCAGGGTGCTGAAAGACACCTCCTATGCGGCGGTGATGGCAAAAAGAAACGAGATCATGAAACGATCCGTGGGCATCGACTATGAGAAGTACGCCACCGGCCCCCTCTCCTTCGATTACGCACGGCTCATGGAGGATACCGGCTACGACATCGAGACGGTGGGGCGCATCCAGGCGGAGACGGCCGTGGGAAACACGCCGATGGTCCAGCTGAAGAACCTCACCGATCTCGCCCGGAGCACGGCGCCGGCGGGAAAGGGCGCCAGGATCTTCGTCAAGGACGAGGCCCAGAATCCGTCAGGCTCCTTCAAGGACCGACGGGCGTCCATCTCGGTATACGAAGCGAAGAAGAAGGGGTACAAAGGCGTGGTGGCCGCCACGTCCGGAAATTACGGCGCCGCCGTGGCCTCCCAGGCGGCAAAACTGGGCCTTTCCTGCATCATCGTACAGGAGGCGTTCGACAGCCACGGCATCGCCCAGCCCGAGATCGCCGAGAAGACGAGGGCCTGCGAGGCGTACGGCGCGGAAGTGATCCGGCTGTCTGTGGGGCCGGAGCTCTTTTATGTCTTCCTGTTGGTATTGGCGGAGACCGGCTATTTCAACGCGTCCCTCTACACGCCGTATTCGATCCTCGGCATCGAGACCCTGGGGGCGGAGCTGGTGCGGGACCTCTCGGTTGTGGACGGCGGGCTCCATCCCGACGTGGTGGTGGCCACCCACGCCGGCGGGGGGAACATCACCGGCACCGGCCGGGGGCTTTTGAAGTCGGGCGTGTCCGACACGATGCTGGTGGGGGCCAGCGTGGACCTCTCGGGGCTTCACATGGCGTCTGATACGGATTTTAACCGAAAATCCTTCACCACCGGCCACACCGGGTTCGGCATCCCGTTCGCCACCTGGCCGGATCGGGCCGACGTGCCTCGAAACGCCGCACGGCCCCTCAGGTACATGGATCGCTTCGTGACGGTCACCCAGGGAGAGGTCTTCTACATCACACAAACCCTGGCGGAGCTGGAGGGGATGGAGCGGGGGCCCGCGGGGAATACCTCCCTGACGGCGGCCTTCGCCCTGGCCCGGGAGATGGAACGGGATAAAATCATCGTGGTCCAGGAGACCGAGTACACCGGCGCCGGCAAGCACCCCATCGCCCAGCTCAACCTCGCAAAGAAAATGGGGGTGGAGGTCAGGCGGGGAAATCCTATGGAAAACGCGCCGGGAGAGGCCATCGTCATCCCGGAGCATCCCTCCCAGATTCAGGTTGTCGACGTGGACATGGAGGGGTTGCGGTCGTCGTATGTGAAGAATGCGGGCCGAAGCCTGAAGCCGGGGGAATCTCCGGGGGCTGGGGACATCGCGTTTCTGTCCGAGGACTGCCGGGGGACGGAGGACTTCGTCCGGAGAATGCTGTCGGAAGCACAATAAAAAATAACAAAATACTGTTTTCTCTCACAGGAGTGTCGTTATGGAGCGGGCCGACGATTTCGAAAAGCGGAGGGCTCACCTTGCCGATATGTCCGATGAGCGGCTGAAAGATTATTTCTGGGAGCTGGTGAATACCATCATCCAGCCGCTGGTGGAGGAGGCGAAGGGACACACCTCGCCGTCCATCGAGCGCTCGGTGCTCTTAAGAATGGGATTTTCCAGCCTGGAGGCCAAGGCCCTCGTGACGATGATCACCGACCGGGGCCTCCTCGGCTCCGGGGCGGGTCGGGTTGTCTACCGTGCGGCCGAAGCCGCCGATGTGGACGTACGCACCGCGGGGCTGAAGCTCTTGGACGGGGGACTCTGGGACGAGGTGACGTCATGAAGCTTCGACCCGATGAAAAACTGGATGTAAAGAAAATCCTCCAGGATCTCGAGGTCTATCGGCCCAGACGTCGGGGGTGGAACTGGCGACGGAAGGTGGAGAATCACAAGATCGGCCCGTTCGTCTACCGGGACACATCAAAAAACCTCACCCACTCGGTTCCCCTGCCGTCGGCCCACTATTTCGGCGGCATCGATCCCCAATGCGATTTCGTCATCACCACGGAGATCGCCTCGGGCCGTTTCGAGGACGACATACGCCGCATGCGCATGGCCGCATGGCACGGCGCCGATCACATCATGGTGATTCGCACCACCGGCCAGTCCCACTACGACGGCCTGATCGAGGGGACTCCCGAGGGCGTGGGCGGCGTCCCGATTACCCGAAAGCAGGTCCGGGCGTCCCGCAAGGCCCTGGACTTCATCGAGGACGAGGTGGGACGGCCCATCAATTTTCACTCATATGTCAGCGGCGTGGCCGGGCCGGAGATCGCCGTGCTCTTTTCGGAAGAGGGGGTCAACGGCGCCCACCAGGACCCCCAGTACAACGTCCTGTATCGAAACATCAACATGCACCGGTCCTTTGTGGACGCCGCGGTGGCGAAGAAGATCATGGCCGACGCCGATATCCTCCAGATAGACGGCGCACACAACGCCAACGCCACCGCCCGGGAGGCCTGGAAGGTGATGCCGGAGCTTCTGGTCCAGCACGCCGTCAACTCCGCGTTTTCACTGGCCGTGGGCATGAAAAAAGAGAACATCGCCCTTTCCACCGTGCCGCCCACGGCGCCCCCGGCGCCCAAGCTGTATATCGACCTCCCGTACGCCGTGGCCCTCAGGGATATATTCGAGGGCTTCAGGTTCCGCGCCCAGCAGAACACCCGCTACATGGAGTCGGACACCGACGAGGCCACCATCACCCACGTGCTCGATACCATCATTTCGAGGCTCACGTCGGCGGACATCCAGAGCACCATCACCCCGGACGAGGGACGAAACGTCCCCTGGCACTACAACAACATCCTGGGGGTGAACACCGCCCGCCAGACATTAATGGGGGTAGACGGCCTGGATGAGCTGGTTGAGCTGAAGATGGACGGCGCGGTCGGCGCCGCCGCCCGGGAGATCAAAGAGCGGGCGGTGCTGTTTCTGGAGGAGATCATCGAGACGGGGGGGTATTTTGCCGCCGTGGAGCGGGGTACGTTTGTGGACTCGGGCAACTTTCCCGAGCGCTCCGGCGACGGCATCGCCAGAAAGGCCGACGGCGGCGTGGCGGCGGGCACCGTGGTCATGCGGGAAGACGACTACATGGCGCCGGTCTGCAGCCACTTCGGGGACAACCACCTCCCGGACGGCATCGAAAAACCCTGCGATCTCATCGGCGGCTGCTCCCTGTGCGATCCTGATAAAATCGTCTATATCGACGAGCTGGACGAGGACGACAACGTACAGAAGCGGCTCGATGCGGTGGAGAATGAGAGGGGGAACGACCTCATCCGGCCAGAGGTGGAGTGGGCGGGGGACGGCATCGTCTGCGTGACGCTCTTCATCCCGGAGCCCAGGGACGTGGCGGAGGCCGCCGCCCTGGAGCTTGCAGCCGGCATGGGGCTGGAGGGACCAGAGGTCATCAGCATCCGGGTCATGCACCCGGCCGAGGGGACCCTTGTCGAGGTGAAGGGAAAGCTCAATCGTGCCGTCAAGCGGGATACGCTTGTCATCCCAAAGGCGAAGGAGCTGATCCCCGAAGATGTCATCGATTCTTTCGTGAGAGAGCATAAACTGTCGCTTGTGGCCGCAACGGTGGGCGAGGACGAGCACTCGGTGGGGATGCGGGAGATCATCGACATCAAGCACGGGGGGCTTGAAAAGTACGGCTTTTCGTGTCACTACCTGGGCACGTCGGTTTCGGTATCCAAGCTCCTGGACGCCGCCCAGGAGACCGGCTCGGATATCGTGCTGATCTCCACCATCATCACCCACAACGACATCCATCGTCTGAACATGCGACGGCTTTCCGACCTGGCAAAGGAGCGGGGCATCAGGGATAAGCTCATCCTGATCGCCGGGGGCACCCAGGTGACCGACGACATCGCAAAGGAATCGGGGATGGACGCCGGATTCGGCCGGGGGACGAAGGGGCATCACGTGGCGAGCTTCATCGTCGATGCGCTGTTGAAATCATCCACCAAGCGGGAGCGGACGTGACGGCGACATCGAAGCAGCATCAGCCGGGGGGTGGGGCGGGTGTGAATGGTGCGGCGGGTGTGGACACGGTCTGCCTCGAGATCGGGAGCACCATCACCAAGGCGACCGCCTTCAGCGGCATCACCGATGCCAAATCGGGCCCTCCCCGCGTCCTGGGACAGGGCGTCGCCCTCACGAGCGTGGACGAGGGGGATGTGACATTCGGCGTCGATCGGGCAATGGCGAATCTCTCCGAGACCTGTCCTATCAACGCGGGGAACGTTTACATGCTGGCGGCGTCTTCCGCGGCTGGGGGGCTTAAGATGAGCGTTCACGGCCTGACGAGGGATATGACGCTGCGGGCCGCCCGGGAGGCGTCCCTGGGGGCCGGGGCGGTGGTGGTTTATACCACCGCGGGCGCCATGACCGAGTCGGACTTGGAGGAGCTTCGTGAAAAGCGTCCCAAGCTGGTGTTGTTATCGGGGGGTGTGGATTACGGCGATCGGGATATCGTCATCGCCAACGCACGGCTCCTTGCGAGGGCCCGGATCCCCGTGCCCATCATCTACGCGGGCAACGTATCGGCCCGGCGGGAGGTCTCCCGCATATTCAGTGATGCGGGAATCGAATACTTTGTGTGTGAAAACGTATATCCCAAGATCGATGAGTTGAACGTACGGCCTGTGAGAAAGCTCATCCAGGAAGTTTTCGCCCGGCACATCGTGAGCGCACCGGGGATGGACAGGATCAAGGAGATGGTGTCGGGGGACATCATGCCCACCCCCGGCGCGGTGCTGGCGGCGGCGGAGCTCCTGTACGATACACTGGGGGACCTGGTGGTCGTGGACGTGGGGGGCGCCACCACGGACATCCACTCTGTCACCGAGGGGCAGCCGAAGCACAACCGCCTGATGGCGGCGCCCGAGCCGCTGGCAAAAAGGACCGTGGAGGGGGACCTGGGAGTGTTCATCAATGCGGATAGCATTGTAGAGGAATCCGGGGGCGCCGTCGACGAGGGCGAGGTAGCGCCTCTGCCGACGGAACGGAACGAGCGCGATCGATCGATTCAGCTTACCCGGTGGGCCGTGGACCTGGCGATGTGGCGTCATGCCGGGGAGATCAGGACCGCCTTCGGCGCGTCGGGTAAAAGCGAGCTGGTGGAGGGGAGGGACCTGACGGCGGTGAGATATCTCATCGGGACCGGCGGCGCCCTGACCCGGCTGGGGGCGGGGAGAGACATCCTTTCGAACCTCCGCCGCGATCCATCAGGCAGAAAGCTCCTGCCGCCCCCGGATGTGAAGGTCTTCATCGATGATCGATACGTCATGGCGTCGGCGGGGCTTCTTGCCGCCGCCCGCCCGGAGGCGGCACAAAGCATTATGCTGGAGAGCCTTTCGATCAATTCCACGGGAGGGGGTGTTGTGGCATGACCGGACCGGCGGTGACCATAGACCTCCAAAAGGTCGAGAAAAACGCTCGAGTGATCACCGGGCTGTGCGGCGGGTACGGCATCAATGTAACCGGCGTGACCAAGGTGACCTGCGGTATGCCCCAGGTCGCCCGGGCGATGCTCCGGGGCGGGGTGATTGACATCGGTGAGTCGAGGATGGAGAATATCCGCAGGCTCAAGGTCAGCGGGATCAACGCTCCGATGATGCTGCTTCGCATACCGCCTCTGTCCGAGGTGGACGAGATCGTCACCTCGGTGGACGTCTCCCTCAATTCCGAGCTGTCGGTCATCGAGGGGCTCTCCGACGCGGCCCTCAGGCGGAGCCTGGTGCATGATATCATCTTGATGGTGGACCTGGGGGATCTCAGGGAGGGGATATGGCCCGACGACCTGGCCGACACCGCAGGCGAGGTAAAACGGATGCGGGGCGTTCGGGTCGTCGGCATCGGGACGAACCTGAGCTGTTACGGCGGTGTCATCCCCACCCGGCGAAACATGAAGGAGTTGGTCTCCCGGGCCGGGCAGGTGGAGGAGATACTGGGTTATCCCCTCTCGATCATCTCCGGGGGAAATACCAGCTCACTCCCCCTGATCGCCGAGGGGAAAATGCCCGAACGGGTCAACCACCTTCGTGTGGGGGAGGGAATCCTCCTGGGGAGGGAGACGATCCACCGCACGCCGCTCCCTTATACCAGTCAGGACGCGTTCACCCTCGACGCCGAGGTGATCGAGCTCAAGGAGAAGCCGTCCATCCCCATCGGCGAGCGGGGCGAGGACGCCTTCGGCCGGGTGCCCCTGTTCCCCGGAGAGAGACGGGGACCGGGACGCCTTGTACGCCGCCTGTTCAAAGGGGCGGGGGGGCGTGCATCGGATGGCGGACACATGATACGGGCTATCCTGAATGTGGGAAGGGAGGATGTGGATATCGAGGGGCTCTCCCCCGCCGATTCCCGTCAGGCCATCCTCGGCGCCTCCAGCGATCATCTCATCGTCGACGTCACACAATCGAGAGACGATGTGCGCCTGGGACGGCGCCTGTCGTTTCATCTGAATTACGCGGCGCTTTTGGCCGCCATGACGTCATCGTTTGTGGAGAAGAGGCCGATTATGACCGACGAAGACAGACGGGATATGCGTGGCGTGAAAATCCTCGGGGTGCCCAGCTGGGTGGGTTCTCTCGTCCCCACAGTGGAGGAGGCGCCCAAGGCCCTGAGGGACGCGGGGTTGATCGACAGGCTCACATCCCTGGGGCTTCATGTGATTGACGACGGAGACATTCCGGTGGACAGACACGTTACCGGAGACGATCAGAGCGAAAACCTCCGGGAGATCGTCCGCATTGCGGGTATGGTGGCGGAGAGGATCGAGGCCCAGGTGAAAGACCGCTACATTCCCCTCGTTCTGGGCGGCGATGACACCGCGAGCCTCGGTCTCTTCTGGGGTCTCAAAAGGGCCCTGGGCTCCTTCGGGCTGTTCTGGTTTGATGCCCATGGTGATTTCCTGGCCACGGGAAAGGCGGGCGACGAACGGCTCTGCCGCAGCGTCCTGGGCTCCGTCCTGTGCGGAACGGCAGAGAGAAACGGGGCCGAAGCGGCGAACCCGACCGGGGATCCCCTTATCGATTCGTTGATCTCGGGAGGCGTATGTACGGACGATGAAGTCCCGGCCCTGGATCCGGAAAACGTCGTGGTGCTGGGGCTCAGGGACGTGACATCGGAGGAGGCGCGGCGCATCGGGGCATCCGGGATCACGGTCATCACCATGGAGGATATCGATTCTCTCGGGATGAAGGAGGTGGTCTATCGGGGACTCAGGGCTGCGGGGGCGGGGACGAACGGCATCTACCTGAGTCTGGACATCGACGTAATAGACCCCCAGGCGGCTCCGGGGGTGATCGATCCCGCCCGGGGGGGGCTGACCTATCGGGAGACCCACCTGGCGATGGAGCTTCTGGCGGCATCGGGACTGGTGGTGGCCATGGACGTGACCGGCATCAATCCCGAGCGGGATATAGACGGGACCACGGTGTATGAGACGGTGGAATTTATACTTTCGGCCTTCGGGAAAAAGATACTGGGACGCTGATCGGAAAAAGAGATGAACGAACTGGAAGAAGCGAGGTTTTATCTGGAGCGGCTGGGGTTGACCCAGTATGAGGCGAAGGTATATCTTGCGCTGCTCGCCGAGCACCCGGCCACAGCATATACTATCTCCAGGCACTCCCGCGTCCCCCACTCCCGCGTATATGAAGTCGCCCGGAGGCTCATCGCCAAGGACCTGGTCATCCAGTCGGATACCGACCCGGAGCGGTTTTCCCCCATTCCCCCGGACGACCTGATCGATAAGCTCGTGATGGATCATGACCGGGCGGTGGAGGGTCTGAAGGATCAACTCGAACAGATATCGTTTCGGTCCGACTTCGAGCCGGTGTGGACGGTGCCGGGGAGGGATGAGGCGATCGAGAAGGCGAGGGAGATCATCGCCACCGCCACGGAAAGAATATACATCGGCATATGGGACGAGGAGATGAAGGAGCTTCTTGATGAGATTCGCGGGGCGGCCGCCAGAGGCGTGGAGATCGTTTTTCTCATCTACGGAACGATGCGTGTGGATGTGGGGAGTGTCTTTTACCACAGCGTTGATGCCATAACCGACCGGCACCAGCTGGGGAGGAGCATCGATATCGTCGTCGATTCCCGGACGGCGCTCAGCGGAAGATTGGGGAGGGACGCCCGGGATATGCCGCCCAGCGGCACGGGGGATGGGAACTCATCTTCGTGCCAGGTCGTCTGGACGAAGAACCAGGGGCTCATCAACGCCATTGAGGGATACATCATCCATGATTTTTATCTCGCCGAGATTTACCAGGCACTGGGGGACGAGATCGAGGATATTTTCGGAAAGAATATGACGGACCTGAGGCGGCGCTACAGGACCTGACATCGCCGCCGGGAACAGACTGGACGAGCGAAATGTATCGATATATGCTTTTTCAAAATTTTTTCCATTCGTTTTCATAAGGAGGCGCATGTGTCCGGTATAAAAAAGGACCTGACGTTTTTTGAGGCCACGGCGATCGTGACGGGATACGGCGTGGGCGCCGGCGTGCTGGCGGTCCCGTATCTCGCGTCACAAAGCGGCGTCGTCCCGTTTCTGATCATCCTGGTGGTCGGCTACGGTATCAGTCTGCTCTTACACCTGATGATCGTCGAGATGATGATGAGAGACGACGAGACGACCCAGCTTGTGGAGCTTCTGGGGAAATACCTCTTCGTCGGTAAAATCGGGAAGGTATTTCTCTGGATATTCTTCATCCTCATCACCCTGGCGTTCATCGGCACCCTGACGATCTATATCGTCGGCAGCGGGGAGATTCTCAATGATCTTCTAGGCCTTCCGATGTGGGTGGGTGAGCTGATCATCTACGTGGTGGCCGCCGGTGTGGTGTTTTTCGGCCTCAAGGCCGTGGGCATCAGCGAGAAATTCGCCATCATCGCCATTGCCCTGGTGGTGCTGGCGCTGTCGGTATTGTCCCTTCGTCTTCCGGACTTTTCCCTTGATATCGCTTTCATGGGAGGCGTGAAGAAAACGATGGCCCTCTTTGGGGTGATGATGTTCAGCTTCTGGTCCTTTTTCTCGGTCCCCCAGGCGGTGGAGGGATTGCAGTGGAACAAGCGCCTGGCGCCCTGGGCGGTGATCTGCGGCATCGGCATTACCCTTGTCTTTATACTCATCATTACGCTGATGGCGATGGGCGCATCAAGCGACGTCACCAAAATCGTCATCCTCGGGTGGGGCGAGGCCATCGGGGACTGGGCGAAGATATTCGGGTCGCTCTTTATCCTGTTGGCCATGCTCACCAGCTTCTGGTCTGTGTCCTTGGCTCTTGCGGTGGTGCTGGCCGAGCGGCTCAACTGGGGCGACCGCCTTTCCTGGGTTGTGGCCACGGTGCCGTCGCTTATCGTGGCGTTTATCGGCTTTACCGATTTTCTCGGGTTTCTCCAGATTACCGGCGGCATCATCGCGATTCTCGCCGCCATCCTGATGGTCCCCGCCTATCTGTCGGTCAAGAAAAAGGGGAGAAACAAGAATCCGGAATGGACGATGGGGCTATTCGGCGGCTGGGTATTTCTGGCGCTGGTTATTATCGGATACGTGATGACGGCGGTGGCAAATGTCATCGCCATGGAATAGACTGCATCGCCCCGCCCGTTCAGCCGTGCTGGATTGGCGGGGTGAAAGATTGAGCAATAACGAGGTGTGAGATGGCAAAAAAGATACTCATCCTGGGGGCTGCGGGGCGTGACTTCCACAATTTCAACGTCCGCTATCGCGACAACGACGAATATCGGGTGGTCGGCTTCACCGCAACCCAGATACCGAACATCGAGGGGCGCAACTACCCGGCCGAGCTTGCCGGGAAGCTCTATCCCGACGGCATTCCGGTATGGCCCGAGACTGAACTGGAAGAGATAATCAAAAAGCATGACGTCGATATGGCGGTGCTCTCCTACAGTGACATCCCCCATACCCAGGTGATGCATCTGGCGTCCCGGGTGGTGGCCAACGGGGCCGATTTCGTGCTGCTGGACGCGTTATCCACCATGATCCCATCGAAGAAGGACGTGGTGGCGGTGACGGCGGTGCGCACCGGATGCGGCAAGAGCCAGACGACCCGGAAGATCTGCGATATCCTCAAAAATATGGGGAAGAAGGTCGTGGCGGTGCGCCATCCCATGCCCTACGGCGACCTGACGAAACAGATCGTCCAGCGATTCGCCGAGTACGACGATTTTGCCCGGTTCGGCGTGACCATCGAGGAGCGGGAGGAATATGAGCCGCTGGTCGAACAAGGGATGGTGGTCTATGCCGGGGTCGATTACGCCCGGATACTGGCCGAGGCCGAAAAAGAGGCGGACGTGATCGTCTGGGACGGCGGAAACAACGATACATCCTTCTATCGACCGAAGCTTTCCGTCGTCGTCTTCGATCCGCACCGGGCGGGGCACGAGCTGCTGTACCACCCCGGGGAGACGAACCTGCGTCTCGCCGACGTGGCGGTCATCAACAAGGTGGACACGGCAGACAAAGACGGGATCGAGACGGTCAGAAAGAACATCGCATCGGTCAATCCGAAGGCGGTTATCATCACCGCCGCCTCTCCCGTCACGGTGGATGATCCAACAGAGCTGTCCGGCAAGCGCGTCCTGGTGGTGGAGGACGGCCCCACGATCACTCACGGAGAGATGACATTCGGCGCGGGCGCCATCGCTGCGGAAAAATACGGGGTTTCGTCCATGGTCGATCCCCGCCCCTTCGCGGTCGGATCCATCAAGAAGACGTTCGAGAAATACCCGCACATAGGCTCGGTACTGCCTGCGATGGGCTACGGAAAGGAGCAGGTGCACGATCTGGAGACCACCATCAACGCCGCCGATGTGGATGTGGTGGCCTTCGCCACGCCGGTGGATTTGACGAAGATCGTCGCCATCAAAAAGCCGACGGTGCGGGTGCGCTACGGCTACGGCGATGCCGGGGAGCCCACAATGGAAGAAATTATCACAAGGACCTTCGGCTAACATTATAGTGGTAGGCCGGGGCGAATGGGGCGCCGGCAGTGCCGGCCAGGCAGGGCCTGGGGCCATTATAGCGGTGGAGTGTAACAGAAGCGGTGGGACGTGACGTTGGGGATAAAGAAGACCAGCGGGGCGTTGAGTGACGGGTGGGGCGAAGAAAAGATACGGTGGATGTGTGAGGGTTGAAGGTACAAACAATGTTTTTTCCAGCTCCTCAGTGACACTCCACCACTATCAAGGGGGCCGACCCTGTCGATCCGGCAGTGCCGGCGGACAAGATAGTGGTGGGCTGGTGCGAATGGAGTGGGGAAGAAACGTAAGTTGGTGTGAGGTAATAGGGGAAAATAATACTGTATTTTCCCGCCCTTTAGTTTCACGCCACCACTATAACAGCGGCCGGTCTTGCCGGTCCGACCCTGTCGGCTGAGGAGGTGAGTATGGTGTCGTATAGGGAGAAGCGGCGGGCGGTCATTGCCCTGGGGGGCAATGCCATCATCCGCGCGAACGAGCAGGGCACCATCGCGGACCAGTTCAGAAACACCAGAATGTCTCTGACCGGGGTGGTCGACATGATACGGGACGGATGGGATACGCTCATTACCCACGGAAACGGGCCCCAGGTCGGCAACCGGCTCGTCTCCAACGAAATGGCGCATCAAATGGTCCCCGACATCCCTCTGGGGGTGCTCTGCGGCGATACCGAGGGAGCGATGGGGTACATGATACAACAGAGCCTCTACAACAAGCTGATCTATCACTCCATTCGATGCCCCGTGGTCACCGTCATCACCCAGACGGTGGTGGATGCTCACGATATGTCCCGGAACAATCCGACAAAGCCCATCGGCCTTTTCTTTTCAGAGGAAGAGGCCGGGCGGATAATGAAAGAGCGGGGATGGACGTTCATGGAAGACGCCGGCCGCGGCTATCGTCAGGTCGTGCCGTCTCCCTATCCGCTTCAGATCATCGAGATCGATGTGATCAGGCGCCTGCTTGACAGCGGCGTCGTTGTGGTCGCCGTGGGCGGCGGAGGCGTTCCGGTGGTCAGGCTCCCCGACGGGACGCTGGACGGCATCGACGGCATCATCGACAAGGACCTTGCTTCGAGCCTCGCGGCGAGGGAGCTTTCCGCATCCCGGTTCGTCATGGTGACCGGCGTCGATAACGTCTACGTGAATTTCAGAAAGCCGAATCGGAAACCACTGGGGAGGGTCGGCCTGGGGGATCTCATGCGATACCGGGATGCGGGTGAATTTCCAATAGGCAGCATGGGACCGAAGATTCGGGCGGCGATAGAGTTTCTGGAGGCCCGCCCGGACGGGGAGGTCATCATCACCTCACCGGAAAAGCTGTATGCCGCCCTTGAGGGATGGGGAGGGACAGTCATATACAATGACGACGGGTGATATCATCAAGGCGTGCAACATGAGTATAGACGAGGCGTGCGACGAACTGGATAAGATGGGGAGGTAAACCGGACAGATAGCGGTTCCGTCGTGTCATCATGGAATATCCTGGAAAGGCCGGGTAACACCCGGCCTTTTTTATTTCGGATATGAATTGATCGGTTTATAGAAATGTGGTAAGAGAAGAGGTGTGATAATTTAATTAGTAACTTTATTATGGAGCGGTGACATGAAACGGTTGGTAATCGGATTGGTAGTGGCGGTCCTCGTATGCGTGGCGGCGTCGGCTGTCGCACAGACGGCGGAGGAGTGGTTCGACAGGGGATATAATTACGGGGAAAAGGGCAATTATGAAAATGCGATCGAGTGTTACACGAATGTCATCAAGCTGGACCCGGGGTATACGTTGGCCTACAACAACCGGGGGTGGAATTATGATAAATTGGGCCGCTATGAAGAAGCCATCGCGGACTACACGAAGGCCATCGAGCTGGACCCGGGGTATGCGTTGGCCTACAACAACCGAGGGTGTGTCTATAATGAGTTAAGCCGCTATGATGAGGCCTTAACGGACTATACCAAGGCCATCGAGCTGGACCCAGAGGATATGGATGCCTACAACAACAGGGGGTTGGCCTATGATGAGTTATGCCGCTATGAAGAGGCCATCGCGGACTACACGAAGGCCATCGAGCTGGACTCGGGGTATGTGTATTCCTACTACAATCGGGGGAATTCCTATAGCGATCTCGGAAGCTACGACGAGGCCATCGCGGACTACACGAAGGCCATCAAGCTGGACAAGAGGTATGCATTGGCCTACAACAACCGAGGGTGGGTCTATAATGAGTTAGGCCGCTACGACGAGGCTATATCGGACCATACGAAGGCCATCAAGCTGGATCCTAGGTATGTGTATGCCTACAACAACCGGGGGAATTCCTATAGAGATATCGGAAGATACGACGAAGCCATCTCGGACTACACGAAGGCCATCGAGCTAGACCCGGGGTATGAGTTGGCCTACAAAAACCGGGGGTGGGTCTATGATGAGTTGGGCCGCTACAACGAGGCCATTTCGGACTACACGAAGGCTATCGAGCTGGACCCGGGGTATGTGTATGCCTACAACAACCGAGGGCGGGCCTATAATAAGTTATGCCGCTACGATGAGGCCATTGCGGACTACAACAGGGCCATCGAGTTGGACCCGATGTATGCGTTGGCCTACAACAACCGGGGGAATTCCTATAGCTATCTCGGAAGCTACGACGAGGCCATCGCGGACTACACGAAGGCCATAGAGCTGGACTCACATTATGCTTCACCTTACAACAACCGGGGGTGGGCCTACTACATGATGGGCGATAACACCCGTGCCCTGGAGGACGTCAGCATCGCCCTGAATCTGGACCCGGATGATGCGGAAACCCTCGACACCCGGGCGAACGTCTACCGTGAGCTGGAGAGGTATGACGAGGCGATGGCGGATATTGAGCGATGTTTTAAAATATTACCAGGGGATGCATGGTGGAACTACACACGAGGTCTGATCTATCGTGACATGGGGGAGATAGAAAAAGCCAGAGTCGATCTCACAACGGCATGCGAAGAGGGAATTGACGAGGCGTGCGATGCCCTGAAAGGGATGGGGAAGAAGGGGAGATAAAGTCGGGCGTCCGTTTCCGCACGGTCGTCTGCATGATTTGATAGAAAACCAAGAGGCCGGGGACCCCCCGGCCTTTTTTTGGCGTTGTATGAGTGGTGTGAGTGTGGTAAAATGAGGCCAATGTGCTGAGCATAAATGTAAATATATCGATTCACGTATCAAAATATTTCACCGCAGACTGAACCAGCGTCGTCGTTTTTGATTCAACCAACAAATATATCTCGTTTCAAACACTTTGTATATTGATCCCATTTTCGATTATAAGGAGTCATTCATATGGCAGACCTCGACGTGAAGCTCCCGGTGGGGCGTCTCATCTTCGGATACGTGATCCTGATTGTGCTTTTGGCCCTGGTGACCGTGGCGACCCACGTGGTTCCCGCCGGCATGTATGACCGGATAGAACGGGTCGACGAAGATACCGGCGCGACAATGGAGGTGATCGTTCCCGATTCCTTTGAGAAGACCGACCAGAATCCCCAGGGCGTTCTCGACGCCGTCTATTCCCCGATCAAGTCCCTCTACTACAAGGGGCCCATCGGCGCGATCCTGGTGGTGTTCATCACGTTCATCGGCGGGTCGTTCATGGCCATGCGCCGTACCGGTGCCCTCGACGCGGGAGTGCTCCATTTCATCAGGAGGTTCGAGGGGAAGGAACATTTGGTCATACCGATCATGATGATCTTTTTCTCGCTGTTCGGATCGCTCTTCGGCATCATGGAGGAGCTGGTGCCGTTCATCATCATCATGGTGCCGATGGCCATCGCCATGGGATACGATTCCATCGTGGGCCTGATGATGATATTCGGGGCCTGCGCCGTCGGCTTTACCGCCGCAATGACCAATCCCTTCACCCTGGGTGTGGCCCAGAGCATCGCCGAGCTTCCCCTCTTTTCGGGGCTGTTGTTTCGTCTGGTCGTCTGGGCGGTGATGATCGGTGTGGCCATCGCCTATACGTCCTGGTACGCACACAGGATAAAGCTTGATCCGCAAAAGAGCATCGTGAGGGATTTCGACGCCGATTTCAGAGAGGATTTCAAGGCCATCGAGAAAGAGCACGCCGAGTTCACCCGGGCCCACCGGCGGGTGGTGTGGACGATCGGCATCCTCGTGGGGGTGCTCCTTCTCATCATCATCGGCGGCCAGTTTGTGATACCCGGACTCATCGGGGATATCAGCTTCCCCCTGGTGTTTCTGATCTTTCTCATTATGGGTATCCTCTCAGGCCTTTTGGGGGGGCTGGGCGGCATGGGCACCCTCAAGGCGTTCGGAAAGGGGATTCTCACCTTTCTTCCGGCGAGCCTCCTGATCCTTCTGGCCCGCTCCATCTATGTGGTGGCGGACGAGGGCCTGATCATGGATACGGTCCTTTACACCCTCTCCGGATTCGTGGGGAATTTCGGCACGGTGGCGGCGTCCTGGGCGATGCTCTTGGTGCAGACGGTCATCAACTTCTTCATCCCCTCGGGATCGGCCCAGGCGATGGTGTCCATACCGGTGATGGTGCCGTTGGGCGAGCTCTTGAACATCACCCGGCAGACGTCGGTGCTTGCCTTCCAGATGGGCGACGGCTTTTCGAATATATTCTGGCCCACAAATCCGATGCTCATCGTGGCCATCTCGCTTGCCGGCGTGTCGTGGACGAAGTGGGCGCGGTTCATCCTGCCGCTGCAGGTTATTCTGATGCTTATCGGCTGTGCGGTGCTTTCGGTCGCGGTGCTGATCGAGTGGGGGCCGTTCTGATCGCTTGGGAAACGTCATCCGGGCGGGATCGGTGCCCGGGTCAAGACAATGTGAAACCGTCCCACCTTTTCGGCGGTATGTTTCAGAGTATATTTTCCGGGACGGTGAGGTGCGGCGGAGGGTGCGTTTTCATACCGATTTGTGTATGATATGCTTCTAAGGTGCCTGGACCGGCGGGTCGGAATCCGCCGAGGCGGCGTCCCATACGTCGACGGCTCGTACCGCCGACATCGTACTATTCAGGGGCTTCGGCGGCATCGGAGGATTGAGCGGATACATAGACAGGGGGAGCTTTTTTCTACATGGATGTACGACTTGACGGAAAGATCATGCTGGTCACCGGGGCGTCCCTGGGCATCGGGAGGGCCATCGCGTCGTTGGCGGCGGAGTCCGGGGCGCGGGTGGCGGCGAACTACTATAACAGCGCCGAAGAGGCGAAGGGCCTGGTTGATGAGGTGGAAGGGAAGGGGGGGGAGTGCGTCGCCGTACGGGCGGATGTTTCCCGGGAGGAAGACGTGATCCGGATGTTCGGGGAGGTGAAGGACCGCTACGGCGATTTTCCCGAAATTCTCGTCAACAACGCAGGCTCCATGATCAAACGGTCGCCCATCTCCGAGATGGATGTGTCAACCTGGGATCGGGTCATGGAGGTGAACCTTCGCTCGGTGTTTCTGTGCAGCCGTGAGGCCTTCAAATCCATGATACCGAAGCGTAACGGTGTGATCATCAATATCTCCTCCATCGCCGCATATACCGGCGGGGGTCCCGGCTCCGGCGCATACGCCGCCGCCAAGGGCGCCATGAATACTATGACCGTCGGCATGGCGAAGGAAGTCGCGGGTCACAATATCCGCGTCGTCGGTGTGGGGCCGGGGGTGATCGACACGCCCTTCCATGAGAAGTTCACGACACAGGCGCGCAGGGAGAAATTCGAAGGCATGATTCCCCTGGGCAGGGTGGGCGTGCCCGAGGACGTCGCCCCGCTGGTGATCCTCCTGGCGTCCGATTACGCGTCTTTCGCCACCGGCCACTGTTTCTACGTCTCCGGCGGCATGTAGGTCGACCAGGCAGGGCCTGGAGCCGTTATGGTGGTGGATTGATGCAAGCGGGGCGAAGAGGAAAAGGCGGGGATAAGGAGGATACCAGAGAGGTATGAGGGGTGTTGTGTCACCAATATAACAACACAGAGTCGACCCGCCCCTTAAGTTAGAAACATCGTTTTCATACATGATTTTGATACCTCGAAAGATGCTGTTATGACCAAGACATTCGTTTCCGACCTCACGTCGGGCCAGCCGGTGGACGGGATATTCCTGGTGCGGGAGAAGGCCATCGCCACCACCCGCGACGGCCGGCCGTATCTCAATGTAAACCTCATCGATCGCACCGGGAAGGTGGGGGCCAAGCTGTGGGAAAAACGCGACGATCCGGGATGCGTACAGAGGATATACGCGTCGTTTCAAAAGAACGATTTCGTCAGGGCGGTCGGGCGGGCCGATCTGTACAAGGAGACCATGCAGCTTATTCTGGACGATATCATCAAGGCCGATACGTCCACCGTCGATATTTCCGACTTTCTCCCGTCGGCGGATATCGATCCCGAGAAGGTCGCCCGGGAGCTGAAAAAAACCGCAGATACCGTCATAGATCCATATATCAAGAAACTCCTGGACGCGTTTTTCAAAGACAAAAAATTCATGGAACGGTTCAAGCGGGCGCCGGCTGCGAAGAAGCTGCACCAGGCCTATCTCGGCGGGCTGATCGAACACACCGCGCTCCTGGTGAACATGGCGGTTGCCGTGGCTGATTTTTATCCCCACGTGAACAGGGACCTGTTGATCGCGGGGGCCTTTCTCCACGATATCGGGAAGGTTGAGGAGCTTGAATATAATCGGGTGTTCGACTACACCGATCGGGGGCGGTTCATGGGGCATTTGGTGATCGGCGCCCGGATGGTGAGTGAAAAAATCGACTCCGTCGGGAACTTCCCAAAGGAGACCGGTGATCTCATCCTTCATTTGATACTCTCCCATCACGGGGAGCTGCAGTACGGCTCGCCGGTGGTGCCCGTAATACCCGAGGCGGTGATGCTGCATCACCTTGACCATATGGACGCGACAGTGTGGGGATTTCTGGGGGAGACGGAGCGATCCAGTGAGGTGGAGGGCAACTGGTCGAAATTCTCCAACGTCTACCAGCGGTATATTTTTACGGGCGATCGCTTTTTCGGACACCAGGACGAGGGATCGAGCCGTTCCCGAAAGGGCACACCGGGAAAACAAACGGGAAGCCTCTCTCTCTTCGACGACGAAGAGGAAGACGAATAGCCGGATTCGGTCTCGTCAATGATAACGTTTTCTTGAAAATAGGTTGGATGCTTACGGGTTCGTGAGGGCCAGCGCCCGCTCCAGCCGCCGGCGAACGAGGTCATCTCCGATGAATTCGGCGATTCTATCCAGTTCCGGGCCGGAGACCATCCCGGTGAGGGCCGCACGAACCGGTCCGTAGAGGCGTTTCCCCTTTACTCCCAGATCCGCGCCTGCGGCCTTCAGAACGTCCCCTAGGGCTGTGTTGTCGTCCCCCGATCTCTCCGAAAGCTCACGAGCGACCCGTTCGATGACGGAGCGCGCCTCGGTATCACCGAGCAGCTTCCTCGCATCATCGGTGATCTCCGGAAACTCACGAAAGAATATCGGCTCATAACCTTTTGCGTCCTTCAGGGTCGTGAGGTTGTCCCGAATGACGGCGGCGAAACGCGAAAGCGTATCGGGTGACGCGCCGCCCGATTCCACCAGAAACGGTGCAATGCGACCGGCCAGATCTTCAGGAGACATCGAGTGGATATGTCGGGCGGTCAGCGACATAATGCGGTCCTCATCGATCTTCACACCGCTTTTCCCGAGACCCTCGAATGAGAAAGCCCCGGCAAGCTCCGAGAGGGATGCGGGATCCATACCTGTGAGATTCGAGGAGCCAATGGCCGCAAGATAGGTACAGACCGCCTCGGGCGTCACACCCCTGTTTCGAAGATCGCCTATCCGCATCGTCCCCTCCCGCTTGGCGAGCTTCTCCCCCGTCGGGGAGAGAAGCAGCGGATGGTGGGCGAATGAGGGAATATCCGCGCCGAGGGCGCGGTAGATAAGCACCTGTCGGGGTGTGTTTGGAAGGTGATCCTCCCCCCTGATGATATGGGTGATCTTCATGAGATGGTCGTCGACGGCGGCGGAGAAATTGTAGACCGCGGATTTATCCTGCCTGATGATGATAAAGTCCCCAAGGGTGTCGGTTCGAAAGACGATCTCTCCGTGGATGAGATCGTTGATGACGATATCATCCCCACAGACCCGAAACCTGAGCGTATGGGGGAGGTGGGCTTTGGCCTCGGACTCTTCCGGCGAGAGCCCCCGGCAGGTCCCGGGATATCGGGGCGGGAGGCCCGCATCCAACGCCTCCTTTCGTCCTGCGGCGAGCTCCTCGTCGGTGCAAAAACACCGATAGGCGATCCCCGATTTGAGGAATCCCTCGGCGTATTCCCGATACAGCGCGTGCCGCTCGCTCTGGCGATACGGCCCGAAGTCCCCTCCGATGTCCGGACCCTCATCAACGATGATCCCCAGCCAGTCGAGATCATCTACGATGCGGCTTTCGGAGTCGGGGACGAAACGCTCTGTGTCGGTATCCTCGATTCTCAGGATGAAGCGTCCATTATGCGCCCGGGCATACAAGGCGTTGAGAACCGCCGTGCGGGCGTTTCCCAGATGCATTGAGCCGGTGGGGCTTGGGGCGAAGCGAACCCGAACGCTCATCGGTCGCCCCCCGTCAGCGTCGCCACCGCCCACGAGGCGATCCCCTTTCCCTTCCCTTCAAACCCGAGTTTTTCCGTGGTGGTCGCTTTGACGTTTACGGCATCGACGGCGACATCCAAAGCCCGGGCGATGTTTTCCTCCATGTGCGGGATGTATTCGAAGAGCTTCGGGCGCTGGGCGATGATGACGGCGTCGATGTGGGTGATCATGAAACCTCTGTCCGCGACCTTTCGCCACGCCGAGGCAAGGAGCTTCAGGCTGTCCGCGTCTTTATAGGCGGGGTCGGAATCGGGGAAAAGACGTCCGATGTCCCCCATGCCGCCGGCGCCCAGGAGGGCGTCCGTGACGGCGTGGGCCAGCACGTCCGCGTCGGAATGGCCCAGAAGGCCCTTGGGATAAGGCACGGTTACGCCTCCCAGAATCAGTTTTCGTCCCCGAACCAGGCGGTGGACGTCATATCCAATGCCGGTGACAATCATATCGGTCCATATAAAAAAAGGGCCCGAAGCAAAAAGCTTTGGGCCCCGGTTGGTTTCGCCTTAATGGCTTGTGTTTTCGGAGTATTTTTCCACGCCTTCACCTTTGAGAACGGTGAAGATCATTCTTCCCGCGGTCGTCTGCAGGACGGAAGTTACCGATACATCGATGTTTTTCCCCAAGTACTGCCGGGCGTTATCAACCACGACCATTGTCCCGTCGTCGAGATACGCCACACCCTGGCCTTCCTCCTTGCCTTCCTTCAGCACGCGGACATTCATCACCTCGCCGGGAAGAACCACCGGCTTCAGGGCGTTGGCGAGCTGGTTGATGTTGAGCACCTCAACACCCTGCAGCTCCGCCACCTTGTTCAGGTTGTAATCGTTGGTGATTATCTTGCCGCCGTTTTTCTGAGCGAGGGCGATCAGCTTTGAATCGACCTCCCTGATTTTCGGAAAATCGATTTCCACCACCTGGACGTCGAGCCCCAACTGTTTCTGGAGTTTCTGCAGAATATCCAGGCCGCGGCGACCTCTCGTCCTTTTTATGGAATCGGACGAATCAGCGATGTGTTGCAATTCCCGGAGTACGAACTGCGGGATGATAATCGTTCCCTCGATGAAACCGGTTTCACACAGGTCGGCTATCCTCCCGTCGATGATGACGGACGTATCGAGTATCTTGTGGCCTTCCTGTGTTCTGGGTTCCTTCGGAGATTGTGTAAAAATCCTGAGGTCAATCTCCTCCCCCTTCCTGACGCCGATACCCGCCCCCAGGTAAACGAACAGCACATTGATGAGAATGTACAAAGAGATGGTTTGAACGTTCGGTTCAAACAGTCTGAAAACCAGTGTAAAGCAGAGTAGATTCGCCGCAAGTATACCCAACAGGATACCGATAGACCCGGCAATAACAACCTTTACGTCGTTGTTTTTGGCCCAGCTGATACCAAGAATGACAAAAACGGCCGCCAGGGCCCCCGCCACTGCCCCGATAATCGGAGCAGAGGGTATACCTTCAAACATCGATCCGGTAAAATAACCGAACAGCGCGGAAATACCAACCAATATTGTTCTGATGATTTTTGTGTACAATTGTCACTCACCTCCTCAAGAGCTTCCGCAATACTATGTTATGTATAAAAATAATATTTGAATGTATGACTCTGTGCCGATACATGCAATTTGTTTCAGTTTCATATTATTTAGACAAACTATGAAACTGGAGGATTCATGAGAAGATAGTTATTTATGTCTTCGGCGGGGAGCCGGGAGGGACAAACGGTACTTTTATAAATACGTCACGTGAGCTGAGAGGTCAGCTTGAAAAAATAGTTCCGAGATCGGAACGGACGTTATCTTCCTCCGTCCCCTCGGCAAGGGCCAGTTCCTTAACCAGAAGGTTTGTGGCCATATCCAATAATTTCCTCTCGCCGAAAGACAGTTCCTTTTCCTGTTTGAGGATGTAGAGATCCCGCAAAACCTCGGCGATTTCAAAGACCGAACCGGTTTTGATTTTTTCCATGTATTCACGGTAGCGCCGATTCCACGTTTGTTGATCGATTTCCACTTCCTTGTCTTTGAGAATTCCGTATACCTCTTTCACTTTCTGCTTGGGGATGATTTGCCTGAGGCCGACGCTTTTTATATTGCACGAGGGAATCATGATGGTCATGCCGTTATCCATAATCCGCATTGTATAAAAAAGCTGGCATGTGCCCGAGATTTCCTTTTCTTCGATTGATTCAATGACTCCCACCCCATGGGCCGGATAAACCGCTAAATCCCCCACCTTAAACATTGATCTCTCGAACCTCCATGAGCAGTTGTCTATTCACAACACAGCCCGCAAAACCGCCTGTTTTGCCCTCAAGCCCGACAGGTATTTAATTTACAAAACCCATTCAAACCAATCGAGCGACGCGTGCTTTCCGGGATTCGTTCGATAGAGAAAAGAGAAATTGCCGCTGATAGTCAGCAGCATTTTCCATCGGATACCATTAAAAAGATTAAAAGTATCAACAACGCTCTATGATACCAAAACTTTCTCATTATGTCAACGGATTTATACAAACAAAACAGACGCCCGTGTATTAAATCGATTGGTACACGGGCGCCGTTATTGCCGTTATTCGTTATTATCAGAACCGTATTTCGTTCGGCGCTCACGCGGCTCCTTCAAGTTCCTTTTCCACCTTTTTGGCGAGTTCGATACCCTTTTGATGGTTTACGGTCAACAGCAGGGTGCCGCCGACGATGAAGAAGAACACGACCGCCAGTATCGAGAGGCGGCTTGTGCCGGTCAAGGTTCCCACGATGCCGAAGATGAGCGGACCGAAGATTCCGGAGAATTTCGAGCTGATGTCGTAGAAACCGAAGAATTCGGCGGTCTTGCCCCTGGGGGTCATGGATCCGAACATGGACCGGGACAACGCCTGGGAGCCGCCCTGAACCAGGGCCACGCAGAAGGCGAGTATCCAGAAATGAAGCGGCGTCCTCAGAAAATATCCGCCCACCGAAATACCCGAGTAGATAATCAGAGCGATGATAATCGCCGTGCGGGTGGGGATTTTCTTCGTGATTTTCCCGAAAATCAATGTGAACGGAATGCCCAGAAACTGAACCGCCAAGAGCGCCCCTATCAGGTGCTCCTGACCGATGCCCACCTCGGCGCCGAAGGCAGTCGCCATGACAATAATGGTTCCGATGCCGTCGTTGTACAGCCAGTACGCGATTAGGAACTTCAACGCCTCCTTGAACTGCCGGATCTCGCTGAACGTCTTTCCGAGACGCTGAAACCCCGCCGCCAGGGGGTTTTTATATTCCCCGTGCATCTTGACGATAATCGGCTCCGGGACGTTTTTCAGAACCGGGATGGAGAAAATCGCCCACCATACCCCGACGGTGACAAACGAAAGCCGGGAGCCCCATTCCGTGGCGGTAACACCCCCCCAATCGCCGATGAACACCAGATCCGGCTTCATGATCATGACGAGGTTCACCGCCAAAAGCAGGCCTCCGCCCAGGTAACCCACTGCGTATCCCTTGGCCGATATCTCGTCGATGCGATCCCCCGCGATGCCCGGCAGCAGCGAATCGTAGAAGATATTCGCCGCCGAAAAACCGATGCGGCCGGCAAGATACAGGCCGGACGCCAGCAGCCAGTCTCCAGAGGATACCAACACCATCATCGCGGTGCCGATACATCCCGCAAAGGCGAACAGCGCCAAAAATCGCTTCCTGGATCCGCTGTGGTCCGCAATGGCCCCCAGAATCGGCGCCAGGATCGCCGCGATGAGCATGGCGATGGAGTTGGTAAATGCCCATCTGGAACTGGCGATGGCCGGGTCGAGACCCGATCCCGCCACCTTCACGTAATAGATGGGCAGGACCGCCGCCAGCATGGTGGTGGCAAATGCGGAGTTGGCCCAATCATACATGCACCAGCTCCGGATAATTTTTTTCTCCGATACAGCCATGACGCCTCCATGATTCGGTGGATGATGAGATGTCGTATCATAGCCGACGCAGGGGGTACATTCAAGTAAATTATTGTATATATTATTGTGTGTATATTACAGGGAGCCTGTTACAGACGATGATGATTCCGTTGTCGTGTGACCTCAAGTGAGTCCGAAAGATCACGCCGGGAGCCGGGGCGGGCATATTCACTATTGACAGAGTAACAAAACATTTCTACTATGGTATCAGTTTTATTGAGAATTCGGTATGAACATACTCTGGAGATATACGCTCAAAACCGACACCGCCATTCAGTATGCGCCGGCCTTTATCGGTGGTCGGGTGTATGTGGTTGCCGGCCCCGATCTTATTTCCCTGGATGCCGCGTGGGGATACCACTACAGCGTCGTTCCCCTGTTCGGCCCACTCATCTTTCGCATCGCCCATCCCGTCGGATGGCTGTCCAAGTTCATGGCCAGTGACGGGATGCTGCTTTTCCTGGGGAAGAATCGATGGGGGATTCTCTCCCCCCTGGTCTATGATCCCCGCATCAGGGAGTTTGTGGACGGTGATCCTTCTCCGATTTTGAGGAAGTTGAAGTACATATTCGCGGGCGATTACAAGATAACCCGCTTTTTTTCGGAAGACACGCGATTCGAGGGGCTGATCGCAACGACACACCCGAAAGGAGAGACGCTCTGGAACAGCCTCGACAAGATTCGACCCGCGGTCAGGTCCACCCGTATCGTCGGAGATGTTCTCCAGGTGGAATCCAGGGTCATCATGTGCCAGAATTACTTCGGGCGCCGCTCAATGATGCCCACCGGGTGCTCGATCGTCTGTTTCGACCGGCACACAGGAGAGATACTGTGGAAGCAGGAAAGCTACTCGTACGGCCAGCGGCTGTATCCGGGGGTGGAGACGAACGGTGTCCTGACCATTACCGGGGGCGATCAGCGTGCGGGATTTATCAGGCGGATCGACCTGATGACGGGAAAGGTGATATCTCAGGAAACCGGCACCGCGCCGTTCTCGGGTCTTGCCGCCGATAGTGGCGTGTACTATTTCGGCATGGGGCGGGACGTTGTGGCGGTGCGGGAGGAAGATCTCTGAGCGTGTGAGCCCATTGTATACATGCAAAAAAAGAGCGGGGTGGAGTCCACCCCGCTCTTTTTGAAAATAAGCGATCATATCCAATGAAGGATGCCCATGAACACGATCAAAAAGACCGCGACGATTCCCCACATCCCGCCGACGACGGCGATCTTCTTCTTCATCGATTCCATATCGTGCACCCAGAAGGTGAAGAACATATAGAGCGAGTAACCGATGAGAATGATGATAAAGGGGAACTTCCAGTTCCACCACCAGTATTCCCAAATCAGCGCATCCCAGCGGTTGAGTACGATCTCGACAATGACGCACAGGATCGCGTTCAGAAAGGCGAGGAAGATCCGGTTGTTGATTCCAAGGATCTTCATCGACTTGTCCTTGGGGAGTACCTTGGCGAAGAGGATTCCCGCGAAAGCGAACCAGAATGTGATTTCGATATTCAGGCCCACGGTAATGACATACGCCGAATCCGCCGGCGCCGTCCAAACGGCGGAGTGACCGAACACGTACAAGAATATGGCATTGAGTATTTCCAGAAACCATTCCAGGCCGTAAAAGGCCAAGCCCGCCAATAATACATTCCAGTTTTTTCGCTCAATCTCCACGAAATAGATATAGAGCATAATGGTGAAGATCGGAACGAGGTACCAGCTGAAATAGTCGGGACTCCTCAGCACCGCGATGGCCTCGTTCGTGGCTTCTGTGTAACTGGGGTCCTGAGTGATGCCCACAAGGACGTTTCCAAGACCCGTCATAAATGGATTCATCTCTGTCCTCCTCATATAATGACACTATGGTTTATATACACCATCCATGTTGAAAAGCTCGTCGGTCAATTCCATCAGGATCTCCTCGGACTCCGGGCCGAACGGTTCGAGATATTCCGAGTTAAAAAGCGTCTGTTCCGGGATGAATATTTCCTCCATGTCCCGCAGGGCCGGGTTCACCCGGTCCCAGGAAGTCCGAACAGTGTTCGCCGTCCAGAGGTGGTCGGAGATGTGGGCCATGTTGTCCGGGGTGAGCAGAAAATTAAGAAACGCCTCGGCCTCGGATTTGTGGAAGCTCTCCCTGGGAACAACGAGGCAGTCGGACCAAAGCAGGGTTCCCGACTTCGGCACGACGTACTCGACGTTCCCGCCCATATCGACGGCGCCCATCTCGGCCCAGCTCCATGCGTACGCCACGGCGCTGGTCCCGCGGGCGAGATGCGTGATGATTTGGTCATGGTCGAAGTACCCCCGGATGATCTTTTTTTGATCCCGTAACAGATCGCATGCGTCTTCGAGGATATCAGGGTTTCTCTCGTTGATGGAATATCCCATGTTTTTGAGGGGAGGGACGAACAGAATAAAGTGTTCAAAGGGCATATCTATCAATCCGCTGTAACGGGCATCGAAGAGGATATCCCAGTCGATGTCCGTTTCGGTTACCAGGTTTCGGTTCACGAGGATGCCGAGGGTGCCAAAGGTGATCGGCACGGAAAAGTATCGTCCGGTATCTGTGGGATGCAAAAGAAACAGAGGATCGATGTTGTCGAAGTTCGGAACACGCGAGTGATCCACCTCCGACAGGTCTCCCCGATGCATCAGTTCCGTGATGATGAAATCATCAACCAGCACCAGGTCGTATTCGTCTCCGTGATTTGAAAAGAGGTCTATCGGATCGAAGGGTTCGGAGGGAGGGATTATCTCCACCGCGATGCCGCTTTCATCCTCGAACGCATCCAGGATATCCCCGGGAAAAAAATCCTCCCAGCATCCGATCCTGAGAGTCGTGTCGCTGTCGGTCGGTGAGGGCGCGGGTACGGTGTCTGCGTCGTCGGGATTTTCGGAAGGGGGTGGGGAGTCGTCGTCGACGATGGTGATGAGCAGGCGATCATCTCCCCCGTGTTTCCCGCAACCGCCGAGGAGCGGGGTGAAGATCAACGATATACCGATTATCGAAATGGGAAAAATGATTGAGAGGGACCGTGAAAGTTTCATTCCCTGCATCCCGCTTTATCGAATATTATGATGTGTACCAATATGAAGCTCTGTGGTATCGTGTTGCATTGGTTGTGGGGAGATTGTAACAAAAAATAAATGTCGATTACCAGTAAAAAAAACAGGACAGTCAGGGTATAGTGAACAATGCAGGATCGATCCGACGAGTACATCGGCATCGGCGTGGGAGCGCTGATTATCAAGGACGGCATGCTGCTTCTGGTGCGACATCGCCCCGAGCGGGGGGGATTCTGGCAGGGGAAGTGGATACTCCCCGGCGGGATGCTCAAGGTGGGGGAGACGATCGACGAAGGGATCGTTCGGGAGGTGGCCGAGGAGACCGGGCTTGGTGTGGAGATCACGGGCGAGGCGAGGGAGCCGGTGGAGCGAATTGTCACCGGGAACGGAGGGACGGAGCTTCACGTGGTATATATCGTAAAGAGTGCACGGGTTGTCGGCGGTGAGCTCTCTGTGGGCAGTGATGTGGGGGAGGCGATGTGGGTCAGGACCGAAAAATGCGCAGAGATCACCGGTGAGCTGCACGAAGACACCGCTTTGATCCTCGAACGATACGGGATACTCACGTGAACATGAGGAGATGGGGAGCTGATATCATCGGGCCGAGAAGGCGGGTATCCGGGCATCGGCTGTGCTGTTTTTTTATATTCTATTCACCTGTCTTCGGGGATGATGGTCCGGAATGAAGTTCGTCTCTGTTTTTCAAAGATATATCCTATAAAAAAAAGGAGCCTCGATGAGGCTCCGTAAAAACTGGCTGGGGGACAAGGATTCGAACCTTGGTTGATGGATCCAGAGTCCACAGTCCTGCCGCTAGACGATCCCCCAGCATTTGTTTCGTCTATTTCGATCGTCGCGGGTAAAAGTACATTATATGAGAAATTTCTTTTGTGTCAACCTTCCTGGAAGAATTTTTTTACATCCTGGGCGATTTTCTCCGGGGACTCATCTGTGGCCGCCTCTCCCAGCATGACCTCGAAGTACGACCGGTCGTTTCGTTCGTAAGGGACGTAATTGGCCCGGGCCACCATCCTGACAAGAAGACGGTAGCTGAGAGACGCCTTCGGGATGGAATAGACGGCGAGATTGAAGCTGTTTTTCCCCCGGCTTCGATAATATTTCTGCACGGCGATGATACCACGAGCCAGCTCAAGAAGGCCGTTCTTCTGTACGTCGCGAATGTCGGCTTGGTCGAAAGAAACGGCCCACACCTCCAGAAATCCCCGGGGTGCGAAGGGAGTCAGCCATATGAATCCATTCCGAACCGCTATGAGTCGTTCGTCACGTTCGGTCTCCGTCTCTATGAGTCTCGTCCAGTAGGAGCTGCTTTCATTGATAAAGTAGTTTTTGCTCGAGATTTCCAGTTCCTTCAGGTAATTCGTCGGGTTGACGAAGGCGTTTATCTGAAGATGCGGGTGTATCAGGGTGCCGCCGGAGGAGGGAAGGTAGTTCTGTGTGACGGCACTGGCGGTGACCTCCTCGTCATGGTTGAACACCGCGGAAAGATACGACACGCTGTTGATAAAGGCGTCGACGTACACATTCGGCTCGAAGGAGCCGATCTCGATGAAATGGGCGGGGGAAAAGGTGGCCACGGCGCTGTATCTGCCGTAGGGATTTAGATTCGGGAAAAGAACCGAATTGTTGTATGTGAATCGTCCCTCCGGGGTGATTTCCTTCGGAAATGTGGGCGTCTGTTTTTCCAGCATGTCATAGCAGAACGGGCATCCCTTCTCACTGCTCCTGACATGTTCCCGGTAGGGTGGATTATTGAAATCGATGAGAGTGTCGTTTCCCCGGGACGCGGTGATGCGGGAGGTACGCCCTGTGAGGGGATCGATGCGGATTTCGGTCTTTATCCTCTTCGCTTTGCTCTTCCCGGCGGGCACCAGCTTTGATTCTATTTCAATTTTCTGAAACATATTTCTGCGACGTCTCTCTATCTGAAGGAGGCTTTTGTTCTGAACGAGTCATCTAGGGCGGTCCGTCAGCGTCTGAAGATCAGATATCCGATCATCAGGATAATCAGGGGTATATTGGCCTGGAGCAGGTCAAGGCGGTTCTGCCTGACCTCCACGATGATGCCCAGCAGTAAAAACGTGAGTAGCACGAAAAAAGGTATCTCTCGCAAGAACCAGGCGCTCAATTTCATCGGATCGCTCACTTTTATCGCGGACGCCGTGTTAAGAGAAAGGTGACACCTCACGGCACCTCATATAGGCCGCTGTCGGATACTCTCTGCGGTTTTTTTCCTCACATTCCCCCTCGTTTTCCCATCGGCGTTTCATCCGGGAGGAAAGCCGTGTGTGCATGCCGTCCACCCCCTTTCCACCCATGATTTGGATTTACTCAAAGCGAATGCTGTATCCATGAGCAGCCTTCGCCGCTTACGATGCGGTATTTCTGGCCTTTATGTGGGGGAGCTTTTCGTGATATTCCTGCAGGGACTTGACCGTTATGTCCTTTTTTATCACCGTTTCGATGCCGTCCACCGCGGCCTTCGCCCCCGATATGGTGGTGTAGACCGGTATGTTGGCAAGCAGGGCGTTTTTCCTGATGTATGCCGAGTCGGAGATGGACTGCTTGCCGATGGTGGTGTTGATGACCATCTGAATTTCGTCGTTTTTTATCAGGTCCACAATGTTTGGACGCATATTTTCCTTGAGTTTGAACACGTTGCGGGAGGGGACGTTCTTGCCGGTCAGAAAGCGGTGGGTACCGCTGGTGGACACGAGACCAAACCCGAGGGAGACGAGTTTCTTCGCCATGTCGAGTATTCCGATCTTGTCACTGTCCTTGACGCTGATGAAGACGTTTCCGAACCGGGGGAGGTCCAGGCCGCAGGCGAGCTGGGCCTTGTAGAAGGCCTGGGGGAAGCGGGTGTCTATCCCCATGACCTCTCCGGTGGACTTCATCTCCGGTCCCAGAAGCGTATCGACGCCGGGAAACTTGGCGAAGGGAAATACGGACTCTTTGACGGAAACATGCCGCGGACGGATGATATCGGGAAGACCGAAGTCCGAAAGTTTCTCCCCCGTCATCACCCGGGCTGCGATCTTCGCCAGAGGCACCCCTATCGCCTTGCTGACGAAGGGGACGGTCCGGCTGGCCCGGGGATTTACCTCGAGGATATATATCTCGTTGTTTTTTATCGCGAACTGCACGTTCATCAGGCCCACGACGCCCAGCTCCAGGGCAAGCATCTCCGTCTGCCGCCTGACCTCCGTGACGATCGCATCATCCACGGAATAGGGGGGAAGGCTCATGGCGCTGTCACCGGAGTGAACGCCCGCCTCCTCTATGTGCTGCATAACGCCGCCGATGAAAACGTCCGTGCCGTCCGAGATGGCGTCCACGTCCAGTTCCACCGCGTCGTTGAGGAACTTATCGATGAGAACCGGGTGCGCGGGACTGGCCTCCACCGCCAGGTTCATGTAGTTGTGAAGGTCATCGTCGTCGAAGACGATCTCCATGGCCCGACCCCCCAGCACATATGAGGGCCGCACCAGCACCGGGTAGCCGATGTCCCGGGCGATGGCCACCGCCTCTTTTGCCGAGCGGGCGAGCCCGTTATTGGGCTGCTTGAGGGCCAGCTTGTTCAGCATCGCCTGGAATCGTTCCCGGTCCTCGGCGCGATCGATGGAGTCCGGGCTGGTGCCGATGACCGGCACACCGGCTTTCTCCAGGGGGACGGCGAGCTTCAGGGGAGTCTGCCCCCCGAACTGGACGATGACGCCGTCGGGCTGTTCCACATCGACGATGTTCAGAACATGCTCATACGTCAGCGGCTCGAAGTAGAGGCGGTCCGAGGTGTCGTAGTCGGTGCTGACGGTCTCCGGGTTACAGTTGACCATGATGGTCTCATATCCCGCATCGCTGAGGGCGAAGGAGCCGTGAACACAGCAGTAGTCGAATTCGATGCCCTGGCCGATGCGGTTCGGTCCGCCGCCCAGAATCATGATCTTTTTCACATCGGTGGGGTCCGCCTCACATTCCCGCTCATAGGTGGAATAGAGGTAGGGGGTGTGGGCCTCGAACTCGGCGGCGCAGGTATCCACCCGCTTGAAGACCGCCCGAATGTCGTGACCCTTTCGAATCTCCCGAAACGAGGCCTCGTCGACGCCGATGAGCCGGGAGAGGCGGGAGTCGGAAAAACCGTATTCCTTCGCCTCGACGATGTAATTTACAAACCGCTCATCCAAAAGATCCGTGGAGTGCCCCTTAAGGAGCTTTTTTATCTCATTTTCCATCTCCACTATCTGGGAAATGGAGGTCAGAAACCAGGGATCGATCTTTGTGATTTCATGCACCCGATCCACGCCGATCCCGTGCTTGAAGCCCTCCGCGATCACCAGAATGCGATCCGGTCTCGGCTCGGCGAGTCGTTTCAGGAGCACTTCCTTGCGTTCCGGTTTCGTGAGGTCCTGCTCCTCGGGCGTCAGTGGATTGATGAAGCCGTCGAGATCCGTCTCGAGGGAATTGATGGCCTTCTGGAGCGATTCCTTGAAGGTGCGGCCGATGGCCATCGCCTCACCCACCGACTTCATCTGAGTCGTCAGGACGGCCTTTGCCTGGGGAAACTTCTCGAAGGTGAACCTCGGTATTTTTGTGACCACGTAATCGATGGTCGGCTCGAACGAGGCCGGGGTCTCCCGAGTGATATCGTTTGTGATCTCATCGAGCGTCATGCCCACCGCCAGCTTCGCGGCGATCTTGGCGATGGGAAATCCTGTGGCCTTGCTTGCCAGGGCCGAGCTCCGGGAGACCCGGGGGTTCATCTCGATGACCACGAGCCGCCCGTCTTCGGGATTCACGGCGAACTGGATGTTGCTGCCCCCGGTATCCACGCCGATCTCCCGGATGATGGCGATGGCCGCGTCCCGCATGATCTGGTATTCTTTATCGGTGAGGGTCTGGGCCGGGGCGACGGTGATGGAGTCGCCGGTGTGTATGCCCATCGGGTCGAGGTTCTCGATGGAGCAGATGATGACGACGTTGTCGGCCGTGTCCCGCATCACCTCGAGCTCGAACTCCTTCCAGCCCAGCACCGACTCCTCGATGAGCACCTGGTTTGTGGGACTCTGATCGATGCCCCACTTGACGTACTGTTCGAATTCCTCCATGTTATAGGCGATGTTGCCGCCGGTGCCGCCCAGGGTGAAGGAGGGGCGGATGATGTTCGGAAAACCGACGTCGGAGAGCACCTCCCGGGCCTCGGTCAGGGTTGTAGCATAGCCGCTCTCGGGAAGGTTCAGGCCGATTTTCTTCATGGCGGCCTTGAAGAGATCCCGATCTTCCGCCTTTTCTATGGCGCTAAAAGATGCTCCGATGAGCTCGACGTGGTATTTTTCCAGGACGCCGGATGTATACAGCGCTACGGCGATATTCAGGCCGGTTTGTCCCCCCAGTGTGGGAAGCAGACAATCCGGCCTCTCTTTGGCGATGATCTTTTCAACCGCCTCGGGAGTAATCGGCTCCACATAGGTGGCGTGTGCGAAGTCCGGGTCGGTCATGATGGTGGCCGGATTGGAGTTGACCAGCACCACCTCATATCCCTCCTCCCTGAGGGCCTTGACCGCCTGGGTTCCGGAGTAGTCGAATTCACAGGCCTGGCCGATAATGATGGGCCCTGAGCCGATGATCAGAATTTTTTTGATATCTGTGCGCTTGGGCATATGAATCTACCGGTGTTCCTTGATCAGTGTGAGGAAGTCATCGAAGAGATACGCCGAGTCGTGGGGGCCGGGGGACGCCTCGGGATGATACTGCACCGAAAAGATCGGGAGCTCCCGGTGACGCATGCCCTCCACCGTCTGATCGTTCAGGTTGACGTGTGTCAGCTCCAGATCTTCGGGCAGGGAATCGGGCTCGACAGCGAATCCGTGGTTCTGGGAGGATATCTCCACTCGGCCGGTCAGGAGGTTTTTCACCGGCTGATTGGCGCCCCTGTGTCCGAATTTGAGCTTGTATGTCCGCCCGCCCAGGGCCAGGGCCAGAATCTGATGCCCCAGGCAGATGCCGAAAATGGGGCCTGTTTTCTCTATGGAGTCGATGAGCCTTCTAATCTCGCTGATGGCATAGGGGATCCCCTCCGGATCGCCGGGACCGTTGCTCAGGAAAACTCCGTCCGGCTTCATGGCCAAGACGTCCTCCGCCGAAGTATGGGCGGGGACGACCATGACCCTCAAGCCCCGTCCCACCAGGGAGTGGAGGATGTTTTCCTTGATGCCGAAATCATACGCCACCACAAGGAGCCCCGTGTCTTTCGCCCTTCTTTTTTTCCTGCCGGTGACGCATGAGAGATCGGCGGGCTCTTTTGTGAATTCATATGTGGCGCCCGCGGTTACCTCCTGGACCAGGTCCCTCCCCACCAGAGAGGGGGCGCTTTTCGCCCGTTCGATGAGGATATCCGGCGTCAGGTCCACGGTGGCGATGACCGCCCGCATCGCCCCTTTCGAGCGGATATGGCGGGTCAGCGCCCGGGTGTCCACGCCCTGGATGCCGATCTTGTTGTGGCGTTTCAAGAAGGCCGCGAGGCTCTCGTCCGCGCGATGGTTGCTCACCCGGGGCGACAGCTCCTTGACCACGAATCCCTCCACGTGGGGAATGACGGATTCGTTGTCGTCATGATTGGTCCCGTAATTGCCGATCTGGGGATAGGTCATCGTGACGATCTGACCCTTGTAAGAGGGATCGGTGAGTATCTCCTGGTAGCCGGTCATGGACGTGTTGAAGACCACTTCACCGTACCGTACTCCGTGGGCACCGAATGCCCGTCCGTAAAAAATCGTTCCGTCTTCCAGGGCGATGGCGGCGGTTGACATGATACCTCTCTCCTCAATCGAACTATCATAACGAAAAACCCTTATCAGCGCAAGTATTATTCAAAAAGAGAAGGAAAAAACGGGAGGGTGGTGGCGTTATATGCGCCGTATGGATTGTGATGAATGTTGTATTTACGAATGGCGTGTGATATAGTAATTCGTTTTCACCGACCGGCGATTTCACCGTAAGGCGGCGGTCGGGAGCCGAAGCAACTGCACCGGTTTTTGATTTCACACGATGTTTTACGGTTTATGGGTACTGCATGATTCCGGATAGAGACGCCTGTTTCACCATCCTCAAAGAGCACGACGTTGAGCCTCATATCGTGGCCCACAGCATGTCTGTGGAGCGGGTGGCCCTGTACGTTGCCCGGCTTCATATGGACCGGGGCGGGGGCGGATTATTGGACCTTTCCCTGATCAGCGCGGGGGCGCTGCTTCACGACATCGCCAAAATCAGGGCAATGGAAACAGGTGTGAAGCATTCGGACATGGGTGCGGACATGATGTGTTCCCTGGGATTATTCGAGGTGGCGCCGCTGGTTCGTCAGCACGTGCTGCTGGATGAATATAATCGAAACGGGGCGGTGACCGAGGCGGAGCTGGTAAATTATGGAGATAAAAGAGTCACCCATGATCAAATCGTCACACTGACGGAGCGCTTCGACGACCTGTACATTCGATACGGCTCCAAATCTCCCGAGGCAATGGAGCATGTGAAGGAAATACACAGACGTTCGCTGGATCTTGAGAAGAAGCTTTTTCGCTCTCTTTCGGTGGCGCCTGGTGATCTGGTCGATATATTACGTAACAAGGAGGAAGAGGTCATTGGATTTCATTCTGGATAGACTTGCCATCGGCGATCTCGGCGACGCCAAAAACGAAGAGATACTGGAGAAGAGCGGGATTACCGCGATCCTGAACGTCGCCCAGGAGGCGCACCTCGAGCCGGATCTCGCCCGGTTTGACTATTACAAGGTAAGCATCGACGACGGACAGGCGATGGACTTTTCCCACCTGTCCGAAGCGGTGGAATATATTCACACCCGCATCCGCAGGGGCAAGGTGCTGGTGCACTGTCTGATGGGCGTCAGCCGATCATCCACGATTGTGCTGTGCTACCTGCATGAGTGCGGCTTCAGCCTCCGGGAGGCGATGAACCTCATCAAACGGAAACGTCCCGACGCACAGCCCCATATCGCCCTGTACAACTCGGTCCGGGAATATTATCTGCAGAAAGATGAAGTTGCGTAGGACGCCGCTCGTATTTTATCGGACGCCGACGGAGAGTCGATGGAGGATTCAGTGAGCATTGATATTCGCCGAATGACGATGGCTGATTACAATGCGGTCATCGACTTGTGGCGAGGTCTTTCGGGTATGGGATTGTCGAAGTCGGACGAACCGGAAGAGCTTGAGCGGTTTATCGACCGTAATCCGGAGACATCGCTGGTGCTGACGCGGAATGATATCGTCATCGGCAGCGTCCTGGGGGGATTCGACGGCCGCCGGGGGTATCTCTATCACCTGGCGGTTCGAAAGGAGGACCAGGGCCTGGGATACGGGACGATGCTGCTGAAAGAGGTGGAGCGGAGATTTCACGCCCTGGGGGCGATGCGGCTTCATCTGATGATCTACACCGATAACGAGGCGGCGGAATTTTATAAAAAGCGGAACTGGTGGGTGCGGGACGAGCTTGTTCTCATGAGCAGAGACCTGTAGAGAACGGGGCCGAATGAGTGTGTCATTGATACAATGGATGTTTTTATATTACGTTGATGTGTATTGATTGCCTGATTGTAGATGGAGTCATCGCATGAAACGAAAAAAGACGTTGCGAATCGTATTGATTGTGCTGGCGGCGTTGATCGTCGCCTGTGGTGTGGGGTGGCACCTGGCGATGAACCTGGGTGCGACGCCCGAACAGACCGATTTCACCGTCGATCTTTCAGAGGTCAAGCGGCTTGCGGCCGAGGGTCCGGAGGCGCTTCCTGTAGAACTGCGGGGGGTCGTCATCGCGGAAAGCGGCATGCCGAACCGCTTCGCAGTCGCCGGCGGAGGCAAGGAGACCGCCGACTGGGCCTTCACGACCTTCCAGATCGTCTTTGATGACCGGACGATCATCGTCGACCCGGTCAACGACGAGCCGCGCTTCGAGGAGTGGATATACGATCTCGTCTTTCATCGCGATGTGTATGAAGAGATGCAGCGGGCGATGGATGAGGCGTGGCTTATCATCGCCACCCACGAGCACTGGGATCACATCGGGGGATTATCCATGTCTCCCAATGCGGTTGATCTGCTTACAAAGACGGTCCTGACACAAGAGCAGGTTGAGAGCCCCGTCATCGAGGAGGTCGGCTTCCCGGACGGATTACTGGATGAATATGAGCCTTTAGAATACGAGGGGCTTTTTCGTCTTGCGCCGGGGGTTGTGCTGATAGAATCTCCCGGCCACACACCCGGCTCCCAGATGATCTATGTGGTCCTGAGTGACGGTACGGAGTACCTCCTCATCGGCGACGTGGTCTGGCTGTGGGATAATATCGAGAAGGCGACGATCAAACCCTGGATCTTCAGCGCCATGATGGGCGAGGATCGAGACGCCCTGAAACACGAAACCCGCTGGCTGAATGATCTGTTTGTGTCTTCGGATACGACGCTGATTCCGGTCATCAACCATGATGCGGGGATGATCGAGGGGTATTTCGATGATGAAATCATCGGAGAGGGACTCCTCTGACCTTCCGCCGTGATCGATGACCTTCGTCCCGGACGCCTGTAGGACGGCGTATTCGAAAAGATGATGTGTTGATTCCCGCCTCTCCCCCGACTTCCTGCTGATGTGAGTATCTTTCGTGTCGCCGCGCATCTCTTTTCCGTGACGTGGGGTGGATCATATGTACTCCGGGTCTGATCTTGTGGAAACCGGCCGACAGAAAGGTCTGTTCACTCTCGAATGTTTGTCACCTGATTCCTCATCGGACGCGGGCGTGGACGCATATAGGGGGCGATAAACACGGATGCTTCAGAAACTGTACAATAAAACTCTCGACGTTATCGGGAAGGGGGGGGTGGATTTTACGGAACTTCTCCATATGGCCGAGGTATACCGCTCCGTGCGCTACGAGACAAAGGAGGAGATATTCGATAAGTGGGGAAGGTACTTCGAAGATATCCATGTCGTCGATATCAAGAAGACCAAAAACCGCTATCTGATCGGTACGGTCCGGAAAAAGAAGCTCCAGGAGGTGTATATTCTGGGAACGACCAATTTCACCAACCTCCTGCACGACCTGAACACGAAGCACGTGAAGCACCGGAAGCTCGGCATCATGATCCACAAGGGATTTTCTGACTTCGCGAAGGCCGTATATGACGACATCATCCCCCGAATCGACGTCCGGAGAAAACTTATCATCTGCGGTCACTCCCTGGGAGGGGCGGCGGCGGTCATCCTGGCGCTGATGCTCCGTATCGATGAGTTCCCAGTCAAGAAGGTCTTCGCCTTCGGCCAGCCAAAGTTTACCGATCTCGAAGGGGCCGACACCTACAACGACCTTGACGTAATCAGGGTCATCAACGAGGGAGACATCATCCCCCAGCTCCCGCCGGACGGTCTGGACGCCCGGGAGCAACAGTTCCGACATCTGGGGAAAGAGGTGATCCTGTTGGACGGGCGATACTATTCCCTGAACAGGGAGCATGCCGCGGAGAGCAGGCAGACGTCCGACCTGTGGGATGAAATAAAACGCTCGGTCAGGAAATCGACCCTGAACAAACTCGTCCGGTCGGTGGATTCGTTGATCAACGTTCACCTGATCGATGCGTATATCGACCGCATTATTCCGAAATGGAAGCGATCCACGAAAGTTCCGTATGAGGAGCGAAATAAATACATCAAGATAA
Source organism: Candidatus Zymogenaceae bacterium (assembly GCA_016931225.1). Taxonomy (NCBI): domain Bacteria; class Deltaproteobacteria; order Candidatus Zymogeniales; family Candidatus Zymogenaceae; species Candidatus Zymogenaceae bacterium. Next base: position 56,850 of record JAFGFE010000035.1, on the reverse strand, counting down.
TCGGACAGACGGCATCCACGCGGGAGCTTCACGGGTAGGATGACCGGATTCATCCTCGAGCCCCAGCTCCGCTGGGGACAGGTTGTGGTTTTCCACAACAAAAAAGGAGTGGGACGATGACATCGAACGTCGACACGCGAATGTTTCTTAGAGCGCAAAAAAACGAAATCACCGAATATATCATTTATCGCAAGCTCGCACGGGTCGTATCGGATAAAAACAACAGGGATATCCTGCAGCGGATTTCCGACGACGAGCTGAGGCATTACATGATATGGAAAAAATATTCCGGCCGGGACGTCCGGCCCAATAGACTCAAGGTGTTTTTGTATTACTGGGTAGCGCGGATTCTGGGTATCACCTTCGGCATCAAGCTGATGGAGCGGGGCGAATCGGCGGCTCAGGGGGCGTACGAGGCCCTGGTGGATACGGCGCCGGAGGCGAGAAGAATCATCGCCGAGGAGAACGAACACGAGGACGAGCTGATCGGCCTTATCGACGAGGAGCGGCTGAAGTACGTCGGATCGATCGTACTGGGCCTCAATGACGCCCTGGTGGAGCTGACCGGGGCCCTGGCGGGCCTGACGCTTGCCCTTAGAAACGGAAAGCTTATCGCCATGGCTGGACTCATCACCGGTATCGCGGCGTCGTTTTCTATGGCCGCGTCGGAGTATCTCTCCACCAAGACGGAAGAGGACGAAACAAAACACCCCGTTAAGGCGTCGGTGTATACCGGGACCGCATACATCCTGACGGTGTTCTTTCTCATTTTTCCGTATCTGATTTTTAGCGACCCGATTTTCAGCCTGTGCCTGACGCTTTTAAACGCCATGCTGGTGATACTGGCCTTTACCTATTATATCTCCATCGCCAAGGATCTCACGTTCTGGGGGCGCTTCCTGGAGATGGCCGCCATATCCCTGGGCATCGCGCTGATATCCTTCGGATTGGGGTATGTGATTCGTCTTTTTTTCGATATTGACATATAGGTACAGAAAGGGGTGCCATGAAGGTACACTTCACCTGGGTGGGGGGAGCGACGTCGATCATAACGGTGGATGGCCTGAAAATCGCCACCGACCCGTGCCTGGCGCCGGCGGGAACGGTGCAGCATTATGCATGGTTCAAATCGGTGCGCAAAAACGATCCCGTGTATGCACCGGGGGCGTTCGATGATGTGGATCTGTGGCTGATCACCCACGGGCACGAGGATCACCTGGATGCAAAAGGGGTGACGGCCGTTCGTCCCGGGGCCCTTGTCGTGACGGATGAGACCGCACGGGAAGCGCTGGAGGGCGCGGGCGTAGACGACCTCCGGATACTCTCTCCGGGGGAACATACAACACTGGAGAAAAAGGGCTTCTCCATTTTTGTGGAGGCGATACCGATGGTGCACGGAACTCTCCCGCCGGTGGCCCGACTGGCGGGTGACGGCAACGGCTACCTGGTGGAGATCACCGGGGATGAATCGAGGTTTGTCTTCTACATCACCGGCGATTCGGTGCCCCATCGACGGGTGAGACGGGCGATCGCGGAAAGAACTTGCGACCTCTTTATCCCCTACGTGGGGGAGGCGCGGGTGGGGCGGGGACTGCGGGCCGCTTTGATGGGTGGGTTGACCATGAATATGAAAATGATGGGGAGGCTGAAGAGACTCATCTCCCCGAGGGTGACCGTACCGATTCACTATGGGACCTTCAGCCACTATGCCGAGTCGGTCGAAGCGGTCAGGAAGGCGGCGGGAGAGGGCACAACCCTCCTGGAGCCGGGAGAGACGGTGGAGATTCCCGTCACCTGAAAAATGTGCCGCGGGGAGGCGTTTATCGAGGCGTATTCGTACCGCATTCGTCGATACCGTACCGGCTCCCATCGACACTGGTTTTTTGATTCCATTTTGACGAACCGGCGCTTCCATCGGTGCCGGTTTACTGGTTCTATTGTACAGTAAGAGACTTGACAGATCACGGGAACCGACATAGTAGTTTTGTTAGCCATAGATAACTTTTTTTATATGTACAACACAGCATAATGGAGGAGATAATGGCGAAACGAATCGGGCTATCGGCGGCTTTTCTCCTCGTCCTGGTACCGGCACTCGTAGTCTCCCCGGCGGCATATCCCCAGGCGGCGGACGGGAACGCGTTTTTCTCCATCACACTCTCGGTGACCAATTGCTTTCTGCTGCCCTGTGACGGCGGGTATCTCCTGATTGACACCAGCTACCCAGACCAGTATGAGAAATTTCTGAAGGAGCTGGCGAGGATCGGCGTGGACGTCTCCGAGATACGATACGTCCTTTTGACCCACCATCACGACGACCATGCCGGCTTCATCGCCGAATTCGTCGAGAAGAATCCGGACGTGACGGTGATCGTGCACGAGGCGGACCTGGCGTGGTTGGCGGCGGGGCAGAACAACGAGGACGCGGCTCCCCTCAACGGGTGCATACGCGTGCTTTTGGGGCTGTTCGGGGCCTTTCATGAATTCGGTTTCCCGGGATATATCGTGAGGGAAAACGACATCATCCTCACCGGCGATGACGACGAGCTTCTTCACTCCATCGGCATCGACGGGGTGATCCTCCACACCCCCGGCCACACCGACGATTCGGTCTCGGTCGTCATGAAAGGCGGCGACGCCTTTGCGGGGGATGTAACCATGAACTTCATGAAGGTCTGCTGCATCAGGCATCGGCCCATCTTCGTCAATGACATGCCCCAGGTCCGGGAGAGCTGGGAGCGACTGCTGGAGGCGGGCGCCGTGACGATCTACCCGGCCCACGGGAAGCCCTTTGATGCGGACAAGCTGAGGGGTATGTAAGCCGGAATAGATGTCAGTCCGCATGTGATTTTCAGCCTTTTTTCCGCCGAAGGCGCCCCGTGCGATTTCCGGCCCTGTTTGTAGCATCACGGCGGATCACATGCTGTTTACACCGGAGGTATGTGTCGTCATGCATACCGCCGATCAACATCACCCTGGAGGAAGTATGAAACACGTGTATCTCTCTACCGGGCACGAACTGAAAATCCCGAATATCGTGGACAATGAGGGAGTCTATCTGTTTGACGATACCGGCAACCGTTATATGGACTTGGAATCCGGGACGTGGTGTATTTCCGTTGGACACAAAAACGAGCGCATCAATAAGGCCATCATGCGGCAGATTGGTACTGTGATGCACACGGGATTCTGCTACTCCAACCAGGTCTTGGAGGAATCGTCGAAAGCAGTCCTGTATATAACGAATTTCGGTGACGGTAAGTGCGTTTTTCTGTGCTCCGGAAGCGAGGCCATTGAGATATCGAGACAGATATCAAAGCACCTTTCGGGGAAGAACATGTCGATGACGCTGCACGACTCGTATCTCGGGGCGTATGCCTCCGTGACCGACAGGACACGGAACTGGTATGTGTTTGACTGGGAGCGGTGCAAAACATGCGGGAAAAACGGCGAGTGCGATCCCTCCTGTGACGCAATACAGGATATCCCGGAGGAGATATCGGATTTCATATTCGAGCCTGGAAGCTCATCGGGCTTTGTGAGATTTCCCCCCAGGGCGATGATCCAAAATATCGTCCACAGGGTTCGAGACAATAACGGAAAAATCATCGCAAACGAGGTCACCACGGGTATCGGCCGGACCGGGATGTGGTTTGGATATCAGCATTATGATATCGAGCCTGATTTCGTGGCGATGGGGAAGGGAATCGGGAACGGATATCCGGTGAGCGTCGCGGCGATCAATCCCACAGCGGTGGACGAGCTGGAAAGAAGGCCGTTCAAATACGCCCAGTCTCATCAGAACGATCCGCTGGGGGCGGCGGTTGTCGGGGAGGTGATACGGGAGATCGAGGAAAACGGACTGATCTCACGGGCGAAAGAAAAAGGCCCGAGATTTCTCGACAAGCTCACATCTCTTGTGGATAATGAGACAATTCTCGATGTGAGGGGACGGGGGATGATGTTCGCGGTTGACCTGGTGGGTGAGGATACAGCGAATGAGATATATGATAAGCTGATTCGGCGGGGATACATCGTCGGGAACAGGGGACGCTCATTTCGAATCGATCCCCCGCTGATACTGACCGAAACGGAATTTGACGGATTCATTGACGCATTCGAGGCGATACTTCGCACTCTAAAATCATCCGCATAACATGTTGCTTTACAGGATTCGAAACGAAGAACGGTTTTATCGATGGGGATATCATGAGTCGAAAATACAGGTGGTCATTGTGATTGAAGTCAATCCGATGAAAAAGGGAGAGGAACGGGAAACCTACGAGCTCATCGTGCGCGTGTTTCATGCGCATGTCGCCCCCGTGTATACGAAAGAGGGTGTCGCCGAGTTTCTCGGTATGCTGTCGCCGGATGGATTGAACGAGATGAGAGGCGGGGAACACTCATGTGTTATTCTGGCCAGGGAACATCACACCATTATCGGGGTGGTGTCGGTCATACGCGATAGCCACATCGCCCTCTTGTTTGTCGACCGGGAATATCAGATGAAGGGTATCGGTAAGAAGCTTATCGATGAAGAAATTAAAATCTGCTTGAATCGGAATCCCGATTTATCGGCGGTGACCGTCAGCTCATCGCCGAATTCAAAAACATTTTATGAAACGGTCGGATTTGAAGCCCAGGGGGATGAGGTCGACGAGGACGGCATGCGCTTTACTCCGATGCGAAAATCGATCGCACACTGAATCGGCTCTCTGAATCACACGCATTTCGTACCGTCTATTTTCTTAAAGCCGCCGGGAAAGCGGCTTCTCCTTTTTCATAGATGGGTGTGCGTGTCTTTTTACATTTCTTCCTTCCCGGTACAACGCTTTCCATCGACAATCTCCCAATGTTCCGATAGCAGCGATGGATTTGTCCTCCATCGTCGCATACACGCCATGTGCCCGGGTCCATGTGGGCGGGAAGCGGGTGCCTGATGTTGGCGCCGTGATGATCTCCCCGGCCCACGGCAAGCCCTTCAGTGCGGATACGCTGATTGGTGAAATAAATGTATGAAGAAACGGGAACAGGTGAAAAAAAGTAAGGTCAAAAATGTCAGAAAAAGGGATATAATAATATCCATCGATCTCGTAAGGATGGTAGGCGAACATCGGGATCGAAATCTATTGGGGGAGTATGGAAAATGAATCGAAGAATACTCTTTTTCACCGTTGTTTTGTCCGTGATGTTCATGGCAGGTCCCTCATTTTCCTCCGAAGACGAAAAGATGATTCTCTCACCTTTTTATCTGTCTGAAGAAGCGGAGGCGCTCCTCGAACACAACGGATTCGTCGTCGTGGGGGGAAATCAGGAGGAGATATATGATATCTACGATGATGCGGACGAATCGGGCCAGCCGGTCTTCGTGACGACAGATCTCGTGCTACACACCGGACATATTTTCTTTGATTATCTCCTGAGGATTCTGGAGGTCGAGGAGCTTTCGGATGCGGCGAAGGATTTGACGGATCGGATGCTCGTCCTTTCCATCGACCAGTACGAATCGGCGACTGACCCCGATGTCAAGGAGGCGGCCCTCCTCAACATCGGGTATTTTTCCGTGGCAAAGAAAATAATCGACCCCGCGTTCGAGCCGGGCTACGGCCTCGATGAAATGGTGGATGCGGAGATCGAAAACATCACGGCCCACGAGGGGCTGAAGTTCCGCGAGCTCCTCCCGTACGTCGAAAACCCCGACCTTGAAACGACGCCCTACGCGTACGAAGACTATTCCCAGTATGTCCCCCGGGGACATTACACCAGGAACGAAACCTTCGAGACATATTTTTTAGTCATGATGTGGTACGGGCGGATCGACTTCAAGCTGACGCCGGGCAAAAACGAAGACGCGAAAGAAGACGGGCGCATGATGACCCTCCAGGCGCTTCTCATAACCGACGCCCTCGCCAACGATGGCAACGTCTTCGACCTGTGGAAGCGGATCTATGAGCCGACGACCTACTTCGTGGGAAAGGCCGATGATCTGACCGTGTATGACTATCGAAAGCTGGCGGACGACATCTTCCCGAAAGGGAAATCCGTCGACAGATACGCCCAGGCCGATCTCCTCTCGACCTTCATCGAGGGGGCCAGGAAGCTCAATCCGCCCAAGATTCTCTCCGGTGCGGCCTTTACCGATGACGGAGAATTCGATGATACCACCATGGGCTTTCGCTTCATGGGGCAGCGCTTCATCCCCGATTCATACATGTTCCAGCAGCTCGTGTACGGCGTGAAGGACCTCGGGTACACGGGGGAGGGCGATCCCTTAACGATGGAGTATATCCCCAACGTCGGCCCCGCCCGGGCGTTTCCCCGGGGGTTGGATGTCATGGCCGTTCTGGGATCGGAGCGGGCATACGAGATATTGCAGCAGGAGGGAGACACCGACTACCTCCACTACGACGAACAGTTCCGGATGCTGAAAGAGGAATTTACCACAAGGACTGAAGACGAGTGGACGGAGAACCTCTACTGGCGCTGGCTTTATGCCCTCCTGCCACTGTTGGAGGAGCCTGTCGGTGACGGCGTCCCGGCGTTCATGAAGAGCGAGCCGTGGCTCGACAAGTCGCTTGCGACCTCCCTTGGCTCATGGACGGAGCTCAGGCACGACACGATCCTCTACGCAAAGCAGAGCTACACGATGATGGGGAAGGGACTTCCCATGTCTTTTGATACGGCGTACGGCTACGTGGAGCCCTATCCGGAGGTCTACGCCCGCCTTGGGGAAATGATGGCGGACATCAGGCTCAACCTCGACACGCTGGGGATCGCCCCCGAGGGCGTCCCGGAGAAGCTCGCGGCCTTCGAGACGCTCTTGTCCCAACTCGAAACCATCTCACAGAAGGAGCTGAGGGGAGATGCCCTCTCCGATGAGGAATATCGGCTCATCGCGGATATGGGGGGCACGCTCGAGAGGATGACGGATTTCCCCGATGACCTGATGGAGAAAATCACCTCGGACACCGACTCGAGGATGGATATCATCGCCGACGTACACACCGACCTCAATACCGGGAAGGTGCTCGAGGAGGGCGTCGGGTCTCCGTTCGACATCTACGTCATCGTCGACGATGCGCATGGGAAGCGGGTGTGTCGGGGCGGAGTGTTTTCCTATTACGAGTTCAAACATCCGCTCTCGGACCGGCTGACCGACGAGAAGTGGCAGGAGATGGGCGAAGAGAGCGCGAGACCTCCCCAGCCGGAGTGGATACGGGATTTCACCGTCCGTTAGGGGAAGGAAACAACAACAATCCTACAATGTGAGGGTGTGACATGTTCGGAATCGGCATCTATGAGCTTTTTGTTCTTCTGATCCTGTTGGGAATCATCGTGTCGGCCATCTTCCTGTTCCGCATTGTGAGGAAGAAATAATACGACGGTCGTACCATCATAAGAGATACAAAGAGGGTGCGGCCGGATACCCACATGAATGAGTGACGAGCTCCCCGGACGGTCGGGCCGACATGAAAAGCAGACTCTGTGTCATAGAGCACCGTACCCGTGCATGAACGCGGGGACGGCGTCCGCCACTCCTCCCGGGATGTGCCTGTATCCCCCATGGCCGCAACCAGAGCAATCGCAGTCAGGAACGTTCACCCGAAACGTACTCGATGCGCTCCCTGAGATTGTCATACCGAACCGGCTCGGGACAGAGCTTTTGAATGCCGCCGAGGCCCACCTTTTTTTGATCTCCGAACGTCCGATTGATGTCATCCGTGCCGATCACGTAAAAGGACCAGCGGTTGACATCCAGGACGTGTTTCGGGTTCTTGTCCTGACGCTCTTCGTAGACGCAGAACACATAGCAATCCGCGGCGCGAACAGGAGTGTCGTGGTATTCGTCGGTGTGTGGGTCCCATCCCTGTTTTTTCCCGATATCGAATATAATCGCTGAATAATCCTTCTGGCGCCAGCTCTGAAGGTATCCCGCCGACTTGACCTCGACGGTCAATGTCCCATCCCCCGTATCGTGCCGGACATCCACATCCGCCCATTCTTCCCGGGGGGTATCTGTGTGTCCCAGGGCGGCGGTCACCAGGAACTCGGCGTAGAGCGGGCGGACGGTGTTCGTGAGGAGGTCGGAGTAGGCCCATGCCCAGAAATCCTTTAGGGTGAGGGGATCGAGGCCCGGAATGCGGGTATCGGCGGGCAGCGTTTTGACAGGTGCGGTTTCATGAGGCGTCGAATTCATTATGTATGCCTAATAATATTGTGTGTTCCGTGTTTTTCAAGCGATAGAATATGGGAAGCCCGTTTTTGTCTCTCGTGACGAATGGTGCAGTGGGCGTCATGCTTGACCGCCTTGATTGTCTTCCCGCCGCTTTACCGATCAACATTCCGGTGATGTTTTACCGACAGCGGAACGAGTGGATCGTCGGTCGCTTGTTCGCCCGGCAAAAGAGTGTTCCGCTTTTCTCGCCTTTTCGGAAATCGGATTGTCCGATTCTGTTTGGCGTGAGTGGGGCGGCGACAATCCATCGATCCCGCCGGTGAGGCGTCGGATACGATCGGTATTCCGGGGGAGAAGCGTGTGTATGGTCGGGCTGTAATAATTTGCGGGATCGTTCATAGGAGGCGCGGCGCATCACTCCGGTTGATGATCCGAGTAGGGGGAGGAAGACGCACACGCCGACAACCGCAGGCACGGCCCACAGCACAGAAAGCGGTCGTGATACGGGTGACGATATGGATGGTGAGTCGGGTGAAAATGCAACACCATGCGTTCGGTGGTGCCGTCTCTTCATCAGGGTGTGCATGCGAGGACGGTACCCCTCATTCACGTGTATTCGCGGGGTTCGGTAATCTTCTTCGAAAACGAGATCATCGGAAGCTTCCCGTTCGTAGAGAAGATGATGCGCACCTCAATGGTCACGCCGTCATGAGAGATGACTTTATATCGTGCCAGGGATTCGAGATCGCCGGGCCGCTTCATGAGGGATTCATCATTTTTGATTTTTTCGAAGACCAGCCGAGTGAAATCCTCTTCGAAGACTGAGCGAACAGTATGAGATTCGATAGTGAACACCTTCATCGGGAGCATGTAAGGCCTGCCTCTGCGGGTAGTAGAACAACTAACAAGTATCAAGAGATATTATACAATGGATGAACAGTTTGTAAACTGTTTTAATAAAAAAAATGTGAAATATTCATAGAAAAAACAATTCAAAAACAATTTCCTGCATACGAACGGTCCGCGGCACGGGACGGAAAAAGACCGAATGACATGTACCGTATCGATGGATCGGAGGGAAACGGGGTCGAAATAACCTACCACTTCTCCTCACGAACCTGGTTTTCTTTCAGGTCCTTCCTGATGGCGATGATGTTTCCCGGCGTCACCGATTGGTTCTCGGGAAGGGGCGCGTCTCCATTTTCCGCCCCGAGCTCCGCCACGCTTTTAAGACCCTTCAAGGTATCGGCACCGTTTAGGGCGGGGGCGTCGTCGTAATAGTCGAACCAGGGGAGGTCCATTCGTGTGTATTCCTCCGCCGTGGGCGGCATGGTGGGGGGATTCTCCCCGGTGATGCTTCTCCATACCAGTGAGTTGGCGATGGCGATGAAACAGCGGCTGAACTTTCCTGTGTCCCAATCGTCGATGCCGTAGGGATCAATATATATCTCCTGCTTCATCCGGCCTCCGGGGGCGAGCCCCATGGCGGGCGCACGCTCAGTTCCCATGGCCTTCGGCGACTTCATCTTTGATCTGACGCGAATATCTGAATCCTTTACCTCGGGGAAGCGTTCCTCGAACACCTCCCGTTTCATCGGGTATGCAATGATCTGGATGCCTCCGTGCTCCGCCTCGCCGGTGATCTGCTCCTCCGCCGAGTAGCCGCTCCCCAGAGGCATGGCCACAAACTGGCGGATGAAGCCCTTTTCCACCGTGTATCCATCCAGCCAGGGCTGCTTCGGAATGACGACGTAATCCTGTGGCGCCTCGGAGATCCCGTCGGCCCATGCTTCTCCGGTGACGGCGTTTATCTTTCCCGTGGCTATTTTCACCGCGAACGGGTAATAGGTTTCACGCGTGCTGATGAATGTACCGTAGAGGCGGATCCAGAGCGCTTCGGACTGGTACATGGGGAACATCACGCCGCCCCGGGTCAGCCATGATTCGGGGAGGCGATGGGCGAAGTCGTCGACATATCTTAACGGAAACCGTCCCAGTCCGGGGGGGAGGGGATAGTCCTTCCCGTCGTCGGGGATGCGCAGGGTGCGCATCAGTTCGATGTGACATGTCGCATTTTCATGAACCTCGGGGAAAGAAAAAATAAGGCGATCGTGTTCCAAAAAGATCATAGATACCTCCTGTTACCAGTCGCCGTCTCGAACCTGTCTGGTGACGTGATCGATGGTGCGATCGGGTTGATGTTTCAATTCCCGGATGAGCCGGGCGAAGAGCTTTGGCCGCGTTCGGATGACCTCCAGGAGGTCCGCGGATACCTTACCCGCCATCGCCAGAAGCACGTCCGGGTCCTCGTTCAGCTCCCGTGCCAGCAGGCGGATTTTTTCCTCGGACGGCGGTGACTGCAGCCCCCGCTCCACGCTGCTCAGGTACGCGGGCTGCACGCCGATGCGATAGGCGACCTGCCGGACGGAGTAGGATGGATCGGTGAGCCGCAGCTCCTCCCTGCGGCTTCGCACGTATTCTCCGAATGTCTTTGTCATATGTATAGTGTATAGTAAATGATATACGCTGTCAAGTAATTTATTATATTAGATTGTAAAAATGTTGAAAACAAGCGGTGTGTATCTGTGTGGATATCGTCTGTGTGTGTATCGCCGGAATATCTTTTACTCTTTTTTCCCTTCATGATGCTCGAGAGGCGGGTGCGATTAAGGTGTTCGGCGGTCCTGGAGGTGCGGGGATGGTTTCGGTCGGAGTGAAGTGAGTGGTCCGGTGCATGACATGCCTGCATCATTCAACATCTGGCTGGGAGGGGAGTGAGGGCGAATATAAAAAACCGGACCCCTTCCGATATTCGAAAAGGAGTCCGGTAATGGTTGAAGGCGGGATATCGCTGTTGAGAAGACGGGTATCCCGCCCTTTGTACGGGTGAGTATTGTCGTAGAATACCGGCGATAACTCAGGGCGCAGGCATTCCTCTTCGCCTTAGTCGATGATGACGAAGTGCTTGATGTCGGTAATCTTCCCGTATCGTTTATCCTCAAAGATCGCCTTGACCCGGGCGCCCACCTTTACCTTGGATTCGTCGGTAATCTCCACGAAATGCTGGAAGGCCGTGTCGGCCCCGTCCAGGGTGATGAAGGCGTAGCCGTAGGGCACCGGTTTCTGCTTGCCGGTTTCCGGATCCAGAAAGGCGAAGCGAAGGATGGTGTATGAATACAGTTTTCCCTCGTCGGCCACCTTGACCCATTCGGTCATCTTGGTAAAACAGGGACCGCATACCTCGCGGGGCGGCACGTATACCTTCCCGCACTTGGGACACTTGATGCCGTAAAACTGCTTGTTATCTCGAATCTCGGACAGGAACTTGCTGCCGTAGCGGCCGATCGCATAATGGAACGGCTGTTCCCCCTCTCCGGAATGCATCGTCAAGAGGTCAACTCCGAGGTTGCTCATTTCGGACCTCCCTTTCCTTATGGTTTTTTACTTCTTAAGACGGAGATGTCTGACCAGAAACACCCGCCGAACCCGGTGGCCACAGCTGTTTCAACGTCCGGAACCTGTCGATCGCCTCCCTTGCCCATGACCTGAATGGCCGCCTCGGCCATTCGGAGCAGAGCCGTGGCGCCGATGCAGTTTGTGGCGATGACGCCGCCGGAGGGATTGATAGGAAGCTCCCCGTCCATGTTCGTCACTCCGTCCCTGACAAGCCTGGGGGCGCCGCCCCGCTCGCACAGGCCGATCGCCTCGATCCAGGAAAGTCCGGCGCAGGAATAGGGGAGATAGAGCTCCATCACGTCGATTTCCTTGAGGGGCTCCTTGATGCCCGCCTTCTTGTAGGCCTCCTTCGACGCAAGCTCCATGGAGACGAGCGTCGTGAGGTCCGTATCCCCAAGCAGGTTGAAGGGATGTTTGACCGATCCGGCGTGATACCAAGCCGGTCTCGAACATATCTTTTCAGCGTAGTCCTCATTTGCCCACACCACCGCGCACGCACCGTCGGTACGGGGGCATACGTCCAGGAGCTTGATGGGATCGGACAACATCGGGGAACTCATAACGTCCTCGAGGGTGATCGGCTTTCTCAACTGGGCGTAGGGGTTGTTCAGGGCGTGGGTGCGATCCCGCACCGCTACGTGAGCCGCATCCTCCTCGGTGGCCCCGTATTCTGACATATACTTGGTTGCCTCCACCGCCAGGCCGCCGATGGCCCCGGCGAAGACCAGGCGGTCCCATATCGGGTCGAAGGCGGTGGTGATGGCTGCGGTGGTGTCGGATTCGGAGTTTTTCTCCCACCCGATACACAAAACCTTGTCGAACATGCCGGACGCGGTGAGGTAGAAGCCTGACTGCCCGACGGTTGAGCCGGTGGTGCCGCCGGTGGTCAGCTTGAAGGTCGGTTTCATAAATCCGCCGCTGCCGTCGATGCTCCACGTATCAACGTAATTGATGCCCTCAAAGTGGTCCATGTTGCCGATGACCACGGCATCGATATCCTCTATGGTCAGGTCACCGTCCTCCAGGCACCGGACCACCGCCTCGTTTATCAACTCAATGCCGTTGACATCCAGGCGGCTGGAGCGGTGATGGGTCTGGCCGGTGGCCACAATTGCCGTTCTCTTTTTACCCATGACTACCTCCCTACTATCCAAACACAGTGTGACTGTCCGCAGGGGCCATTGATCCCGTGGGCCAGGGCGGTGTTAACGTTCTTCACCTGGTGATCACCGGCGTCGCCCCGTACCTGGAGCACCGCCTCGGCCAGCCGTATCATGCCGCCGACGATAACCGGATGCCCGGAAAGGAGGCCGCCGGAGGGATTGACCGGAAGCTTCCCGTCCATTTCGGTGACTCCCTTATCGATCAGTTTTCCTCCGTTGCCGACGGGGCAGAAGCCCAGGCCCTCGTACCACATCAACTCCATGTAGGAAAAGGCGTCGTACACTTCGGCCACGTCGATCTCCTCGAGGGGATCGGTGATTTCGGCCATCTCGTACGCCTTCGATGCGGCCATATCCAACGCCAAGGCGTCGGCCAGGTCCCTGTCTCCCAGGAAGTAGGAGTCGGCACAGTATCCCACGCCCTTGACCCATACCGGTTTCTTGGCCTTTTTCGCTCGATCGTCTCCGGCGATAATCACCGCACAGGCGGCGTCGGAGATGGGGGAGCAGTCATACAGTTTCAGGGGATCGGCGATGAGACGGGATTCCAACACGTCCTCCAGGCTGACCTCCTTCTTGATCTGTGCATAGGGGTTTTTCAAGGCGTTTTTATGGTTTTTCACCGAAACCTTCGCACACTGCTCTTCGGTCACGCCGTATTTCGTCATGTACCGGCGCATCTGCAGGGCCGCCGAGTTCAGGGAGTCCAGGCCGATGGGCCGCATATAGAGCGGGTCGAATATGGCGTTGGTGATCAGAAGATTTTCCGATTCAGACCCCTTCACATGGGCGACCACCAGGCTCGTCCCGTACACCCCGGAGAGAATTCGTGTCATGCCGTAGAAACAGGAGAATGTGCCGTCGCCCTCCAGGGCGGACATGTTTTTCCCCATGCCGGCGCCGCAGGCGTCGCCGACCGCCATGGTCGAGATTGTCCTGCCGTCCCAGAAGTCGTTGGAGGTGGTGATGACGTTGTCGATGTCGTCCATCGTCATGCCGGCGTCCTCCAGGGCCTTCTGGGTTGCTTCAAATACCATATCGGCGAAGGTGTCCCCGAGCTTGTTTCGCTCTATAGTGGTTTGTCCCACACCGACGATGGCGATGTTGTCAATACCGCTCATGGTTCACCTCATCAAATCGGTTTGAAATGTTTGATGTCCAGAATCTGGCCCGTACGCTTATCGTTGAAGACCGCCTTGAGCCGCATGCCCACCTTTACCTGATCAGGAGAGACGCCGTCGATCATATGTGCGATGCCCGTATCCGCGCCGTCCAGCAGTACTATCCCGATGATTTGTGGTTTTTTCCCCGGGATCAGGTCGCTGTCGTACCGAACAACGGTGTAGGTCTGAAGAACTCCCTCGTCCTTCAGCTCGACCCACTCGTGGCAGGCCACAAAGCAGAAGGTACAGGTCTTTTTCGGCGGGACGAAGACCGCCTCACATATGGGGCACTTGGTTCCCCATATTTTCTTGTTTTCCTTGAGTTCGGTGAGGAAACGGCTCCCCACCTCGCCCACCGACCAGGTATATGGAACTTTGATCCTGCTCTCATAGACCAAAAGTTCCTGGTCTTTCAGGTCAGTTGCCATGAGATTCACCTCCAATGGTTGTATGTGTATCTACCGTGTGTGTACCTATTATGTGTATCATATCGAATATCGTCCTATTGCGTCGGCGCCGTCGGGTTTGACGGAGCAGCCGGTGCGGGCGATGTGTTTTCCTTCAGCTTCAGAGTGCCGTACGTCTCCAGGAGCCGGTTGATATCGGTGGTTTTTAGATCCACGCTCCCCCCCGAGATGGGAAGGAGTATGATTTTCTTGCCTTGAAGGCTCTTGGCTATCTCCAGCATGACCAGCTTCTCGCCCCCCGCCCCGGTGAGGGCCCTGTTTTTCTCCTTGAGGGCCTCCGATTGGGCCAACCCTTCGGCCAGGATCGCCTCGGCGATGCGTTTTTGCTGCTCAAAGTATGCGTCCGCCTCGATGACGGCCTTGCGGTAGTTACCGTCCGCTTCGGCCACCATCTTGTTTACCTCGCCAACTGCGTCGTTGAGCTTTTTGAGATACTCCTCTTCCTTGGCCAGGGCCTCGGAGATGTATTTTTCCGCCAACTGGTCCGCCACCTTGCGGTCCTCAATGGCCTTCGTATATTCAGGATTGAAGCCGTAGTCCTTCGTGTTGACCTCTTCAACAATGATGCCGTAGGGATTGAGGATTTCGTTGAGAATCCGCTTGGCTTCCTCCGCCTGTTTTTCCCGTTTTTTGGAGATGTAAAACTCCTCGGTTTTGAGCTCGCCGAAAATGTCCCGGGGACGACTCCGACAAACGGTGCGGACGACGGCGTCTCGAACCTCGTCATCGTTTTTCGCCACGTACTGGATGATGTACGGGGCCATCTCCTTATCGATTTTGTACCTGATGATGACGTCCATGGAGATGTCGTTCCCGTCGATGGTCTTGAACAGGAGGTTATGATCCTCGCCCATCATCTCCATCGTCTGGACTTTTATATCCAGGGTATGAAAATCATTAATGACCGGGATCATGATGTATGTGGAGCCGGGCTGGTAGATCTTATCCTGAACGCCCTTTTTCCCCAGCAGCCCGAAGAAGGTGATTTTTTTCGTGCGTACGCCCACCTCGGTGGGTCCGGTGGTGTAGCACCCGGAAAGGAGAAGGGCGAAAGCCGACAGTATCAGGATCGCTCGTATGGTATGTTTCATGATGCGCCTCCCTTACCTTACCTCGAACAGCTTGAGGGTTTCATCGAGGTCCAGAGGATTGATGCCGCTGGGTCCGTCGCTGGGAAGAATGATGACGTCAAGGCCCTGGTAGACCTTCGCCATCTCGAGTCCCACGATGTTCTTGGAGCCTGAACCCAATAACGCCTCGTTGAGGAGCCGCTGCTTTTCCGCCTCAGCCAGCTCCACCAGGAGGTCCGCCTCGGCCTTCCGCTTACGGACGTATTCCTCGGCCTCCGCCTCCTTCATGACCACATAGGCGTTTCCCTCCTCCAGTTTTACCGCCACCTCCGCTTCGCCCTCCTCGATGATTTTCTTGACGTTCGCCAGTTCCGCTGCCGCCTTGGCCTCTGATTTTCGGGTGAAGAAGAGCTGGTCCATCAGCTTTTTTTCCTCGATGTTTTTCTGTATCTCGTCCGAATAGACGAAATAGCGCACCAGCACGTGCTCCACGGTGATGCCCTTGGGATTCAGATTTTCGTTGAGCATCTCCCGGGCCAACTCCGCCTTCTCGGAGCGTATGGGGCTGTTGTAGAATTCCTCGGTGGTCAGCTCTCCCAGGGCGATTTTCAGGATCGGCTCCGCGTTGGGTTCGATACCATTGGTTTCATACAGGATGCCGGGGCCGATCTCTGTGAAGGTCAGATACGGGTCGCTGATGCGATAAAGAATCGACACGTCCACGTCCACGTAAAAGCCGTCGGACGTCTGGATATGGGCCGCTTCCGACGGCTTGTAGCCCTTCGTGTAATGGGTGGGGAAATTGGTCAGGTCAAATACCTGGATGTCCTTCGGCAGGATATGGACCTTCTCCACGAAGGGGATAACGAATCTGAGGCCGGTATCCAGAGGCTCTTCCTGGATGCCCCTGGAATCCCTCAGGAAGGGGATGACGTTGAATTTCACCTCCAGGATGCCCACTTCGTTGGGTTTGATGTAGACGAAAAACGCGACGTAAAAGAGGTAGAGCAGCACGAAAATGATAAGCGGGTACTTGAGCACACTGGTGGTCTTGATTTTCTCTGTTACTGCGTCGACTTTCGCTTTGATCTTCGCGGAATCGACACTACTGGCGGTTGACATGACAAAACCTCCACTTCATTGGTGTGATCGCAGGGCCGCCAATAGCCCGGAAATCGCCTGAATACGATAACGGGGGTCGTGTGCCGTCGCTTCCCGGAAGGGAGAAAAAACAGAGAGGTTCGATCGGCGGGAGAGGGGGACGACGCGCCCTCGTGAATTCCCGGGCCGTCTCAAATATGCGAGCCAACCATAGGGTTTTTCAAGGTATCAGAGTTGGGGGGTGATGTCAAGGTTAATTGATTGATTAGTCAATCTTTATCCGCCATTGCGCTTATGGAGATTTTCGGATATAATTTATAGCAAGGAGGGCCGGTTTTGAGGTGAAATAGGCCGATTGGCGGGCTGTTTTATTGAGGAAATCCCGCATTATTTTGTGTCAAAAATGTACCAAAAAATCAATATGTGGGCAAACATTACATCAGTAATACAACATATGTACAAAAATAAAAAAAATAAGATGTAAGTGCCCGATATCTTTATATATTTCTTGACAACTTTATTTAATTTATATATCATTTAAGCGACAAAAAGTATAATTATTATATAACGAACGGTGCCGGTATGGAACAGATCAAGGTTTTACGGGTTCTCGCCCACGAACTGCGATCGGGAACCAGAAGCGAGCGCGAAGTGGCCTCCGTTTTTCTCAAGGCGGTCATTCTCAGAAGAAATGAATCCCTGTATAACAAGGCGTTCGCCGCATATCACCTCTTTATGGAATGGCTGTCGTTGACCTATAATGAACAGCGCATTCTCATTCGTCAGGGCCATTACAATGTCAATATCCCGGTAGAAGACGCCCTTAGGGTCGTCCTGGCGCCCGTGGCGTCGAGTGTCAGCGGATTTTTCCATGCTATATTTAGTAATCGGAGAACGCTGGAGGCCTTCATCATGAACATGGTGAGCCTCTCGGCGGTGGTCGTGATGATCGTATTCACTGTCGACTGGAACATCAGATCGACGGCCAAAGAAGAAACTCCAAATACCGAGACGGTGTCCGAAATGACACTGGCCGATGCGCGGACGTTGGTTATTGAAAACAGAAACTACGACGAATCGTTTCTCATGGCACTCTCCGCCGCGGTCGATATGGACGACGAGCTGTCGGACAGTATGACGGAAGAGGCCATTGACGACCTGATGTCGTCGGGGAGGGTGTATGAGCGGAACATCCTCGTGACCGGATATTATTCCCCTCTGCCCGATCAGGAGTACTACGCCACCGGCAGCTACTGGGGAGATATCAAGCTGAACGGCCGGGGTATCCTGGCGTACGATGAAACGCCGGTATACATGGGAATGGCCGCGGGGCCTCCCTCTATGGGTATCGGGACGAAGATCATCATCAGGGAGCTGGAGGCGTTCGATATGCCCGCCATATATACGGTACACGACCGGGGAAGCGCCATCAAGGGCAATCGTCTGGATATCTGGATGGGGTACGGCGTCGAAGCCATGGAAAAGGCCTACGATATCACCGGGTATTATCGGGTGACGGTCGTGGAATAGAGGAGACGCCGGGAAAGAGTAAAACCAACATTCTGCCTGCAAAAAGAAAGTGTTACTACCGACGGCCGGGAAACTCCCGGTCGTTTTTTTTTGGGGGGAGGTGTCTTTTAAACATATCGGATTGGATTGGGCAAAAAAACATTGATTTTATTCACCGTTTTTGTATTATGATTTGAATCATCATCATGCGGTGGGAGTCTTCTGTGGCAGAGCGAAAAGATCTTTTGGAGCTGAGGTCGGAAATAGACCGGCTTGATGAAGAGCTGGTGCGGCTCATCAAGCATCGCGTCGACCTGGCGGTGCACATAGGCCGTATCAAGGCGGAAGAGGGGATAGACGTGTTCGACGCCGCCCGGGAGGCGGTGGTGATGCGCAGGCTTTTGGAACTGTGGGGCGGGGATCACGATGTGCAGTTTATCGAAAACATCTATCGTGAAATTATCGGCGTTTCACACGCCGTCCAGCGGTCCCCCCGCATTGCATATCTGGGGCCGGTGGCGAGCTTCACATACAGCGCGGCCCTCAGAAAATTCGGCGGCTACTGCCAGTTTTTCGCCGCCCGGGGCGTTGATGACGTGTTCGACGGGGTGTTTCGCCAGGAGGCGGATTACGGCGTCGTCCCGGTGGAGAACTCCACCGAGGGTATCGTCACCCACACCCTGGATATGTTTCTCGAGTCGAACCTGAAGATTGTGGGGGAAATCTACCTGCGCATCAGCTTCGATTTAATGAACAAGACGGGCCGAATGGAGGACATCCAGAAAATCATCTCTCATCCCCAGGGTCTGGCCCAAACCCGCCGATGGATCGCACATAATCTACCCAAGGCGGAGCTGGTGGAGGCGGCGAGCACCTCGGAGGCGGCGCTTCTGGCATCGAAGGATCAGCAGTACGCCGCCGTGGCCGGGGAGGATGCGGGTAAGATGTATGAGCTGGCGGCGGTAAAACGGGATATTGGGGACAAGGCGGACAATTACACTCGTTTTTTGATCATCGCGGAAAAATCGCCCCCGCCCACCGGCGACGATAAGACCACGATCCTTTTTTCAGTCAAGGATCGCCCCGGCATTCTTCACAAAGTTCTGGGTCCCCTGGCGAAGAGGAATATCAACCTGTCCAAAATTGAATCTCGTCCCTCCAGGCGGGAGCTATGGGATTATGTCTTTTTCCTGGATCTCCTGGGACATATCGATGATAAGAAAATATCCCGGGCGTTGGATGAGCTGAAAAAATACACCACCACAATCCGCTACCTCGGATCGTACCCGAGGAGTGATGTCAGGAGAAACTGATGATAAAGAAACTCGTACCGGACTACATCCAAACCCTGACGCCCTACCCTCCGGGAAAGCCGATAGAGGAACTGGAGCGGGAGTACGGCATTACCGATTCTATCAAACTTGCATCGAATGAAAATCCCCTGGGGCCGTCGCCCCGAGCGATGGAGGCCATTCGGGAAGCGGTGAAGGATATTCACCGCTACCCGGACGGCAGTTATTTCTATTTGAAGAAGAGGCTTGGAGAGTTACACGGTCTCACCCCGGATCATTTCATCATCGGCAACGGATCCAATGAGATCATCGAGTTTCTTATCCGCACGCTTGTGAGTGTGGGAGATGAGGTGATTGTGGGTGATCCAAGCTTCATCGTCTATCGTCTCGTAAACCAGGCGGTGGGCGGGAAGAACGTGATCATTCCCCTGAAGGACTGGAAGTTCGATCTCGACGCCATGAAACGGGCGGTCACCGATCGCACGAAACTCATCTTCATTGACAATCCGAACAACCCGGTGGGGACGGCCGTCACCGATGAGGAATTCTCCCGTTTTATCTCGGATTTGCCGGATACCCTGGTTGTGGTGCTTGATGAGGCATACAAGGAGTTTACGGTGGGGGAGGGGCATGTGGATTTCTCCCGGTACATGATGGGGCCTGTGCCCATCGTCTCCACCAGGACCTTTTCCAAGCTCTATGGATTATCCGGCCTGCGCGTCGGCTACGGCGTCGCCCGGCCCGACATCATCAGCATGATTCACCGCATCCGATCTCCCTTTAACGTCAATCATATCGCCCAGGCGGCCGCCGTTGCAGCCCTGGACGATAACGAATTTATCGAGCGCACTTTGGCGGTAAACAAGGAGGGGATGGACTATCTCTACGGTGAGTTCGAACGCATGGGGCTGTTTGCCGTGGAATCCCACACAAATTTCATCCTGTTGGATACGAAAAAGCAGGCGGCGGACGTCTATGAGGCGATGCTGAACAAGGGGGTTATCGTTCGATCCATGAAGGGCTACGGTCTCCCCACGTTCATCCGCGTCACCGTTGGGACGCCGGAAGAAAACAGACGGTTCATTGCGGCCCTCGACGCCGTATTGGCCGATTAAGGAAGACAAGGAGTCTCTATGATATTCGTTTTACGACCCGGTCACACTCAGGAGGAGCTGGACCACATACTTGAAGTTATTACCGGTTCGGGGCTGACGCCCCATGTTTCAAAGGGTGAGGAACGCACGATCATCGGCGCCATCGGCGACGAGCGAATCCTGCAGTCCCTTCCCATAGAGAGCTTTCCCGGCGTTGAAAAAGTCGTTCCGATTCTAAAGCCGTACAAGCTCGTCAGCACGGATTTCAAGAAGGAAAAGAGCGTCGTTAACATTAGAGGTGTCCCCTTCGGGGGAGACAAGGTACAGGTGGTGGCGGGTCCCTGCGCCGTGGAGGGTCTGGAGATACTCAGAGATATCGCGAAAGAAGTCAAGAGCATGGGTGCGCTCCTCCTTCGGGGCGGGGCCTATAAACCCCGCACCTCGCCCTACGCCTTTCAGGGTCTGGGCGAAGAGGGCCTGAAGATGCTGGCGACGGTTCGGGATGAAACCGGGCTGCCGGTGGTGACGGAGCTGATGAATATCCGCTACGCCGAGCTGGTCAATAAATACGCCGACGCCATACAGGTGGGCGCCAGAAACATGCAGAATTTCGATCTCCTCAAGGAGATCGGGAAAATGAAAAAACCGGTCATCCTCAAGCGGGGAATGTCGGCCACCATCAAGGAACTGCTCATGAGCGCCGAGTATATCGCCTCCGAGGGCAACAGCGACATCATCCTCTGCGAGCGGGGTATCCGCACGTTCGAGACCGAGACCAGGAATACCTTGGATATCAACGCCGTTGCGGTTCTCAACGGTCTGACCCATCTGCCGGTGGTTGTCGACCCCAGCCATAGCACCGGCCACTGGAAGCTGGTGACGCCCGCGGCCCTGGCGGCGGTGGCGGCGGGGGCCGACGGCCTCTTGGTCGAGGTGCATACCGATCCTGAGAAGGCGGTCAGCGACGGGGGGCAGTCCCTCAAGCCGTCGAAGTTCCGGGATCTGATGGAGCGGGTGAGGCTCGTGGCCGAGGCGGTGGGACGATATGCCTGAGAGAGAAGCCGGCGCCGATACGGTGCATATCACGCCTGCGGGAAGCATCCGAGGGGAGCTCTTCCCTCCCGGCGACAAATCCATATCCCATCGAGCGGTGATATTCCTCTCCCTCGCCACGGGCACGGCGAGGGTGAGGAATTTTCTCTTCGCCGACGACTGTCTGCGCACCGTGGCGATCATGGAGAAGCTGGGGGCCGACATCGTCCGGGAGGGCGACGGTCTGGTCATCACCGGCAGGGGGCTTCGAGACCTAACGGAGCCGGATGATGTGCTCTTCTGCGGCAATTCCGGCACCACGATACGGCTGATGCTGGGAGTCCTGGCGGGGACCGGCTTTTTCTCCGTCCTGTCGGGGGACGAGTCCCTCTCCCGCCGACCCATGGGCAGGGTGACCGAGCCGCTTTCCCGCATGGGGGCGGTCATCCGCGGCAGGGAAAACGGGAGATTTCCACCCCTGGCGGTCATCGGCGCCGATCTCAAAGGGGAAAAGTTCGATCTCACCGTCAGCTCGGCCCAGGTCAAAACGGCGCTCCTCTTTGCGGGGATGCGGGCGGAAGGCACAACCCGGGTCAGGGAACCGTCTCCTTCAAGGGATCACACCGAGCGCATGATGGATTATTTCGACATCACTCTCTCCCGGGAGGGGGAGGGGTGGCTCGCCGTTGAGGCGGTTGACGGATTCGATGCGAAGGATATCGAGGTGGCCGGCGACCTGTCGTCGTCGGCGCCCTTTATCACGGCGGCCCTGATCGTGCCCAACTCCGAGCTGATTATACGAAACGTGGGATTGAATCCGGGCCGGGTGGGTATCCTCGAGGTTTTGACCGCGATGGGCGGGGACATTACGGTGGAGAACCGGCGGGATGTCTCCGGCGAGATTGTGGGTGATCTGGTGGTGCGGTCGTCGGAGCTTTCCGGGATAACGATCGACGGCGAGATGATTCCCCGGGTGATAGACGAGATCCCGGTGCTGGCGACGGCCGCAGCCTACGCCGCAGGTGAGACCCGCATCACAGGTGCCGGCGAACTTCGGGTCAAGGAATCCGATCGTATCGCCACAATGGTGATGAATCTCAGGACACTGGGGATTGACGCCGAGGAGCTCTCCGACGGCATGATCATACCCGGCGGCGGGCGGATAGAGGGGGGGGAAGTGGACTCCTTCGGTGATCACAGGATAGTGCTGGCGGGTGCCGTGGCCGGAATGGTTTCACGGAAGGGGGTGACGATATCCAACGCCTCCAGTGTCACGATTTCATACCCGGAGTTTTTCGACCACCTCAGAGTACTCTCACACCCAGAGGCCGTATGATGCATTCTCCTGACGCAAAACGTCTCGTCATCGCCGTGGACGGGCCCGCGGGATCGGGGAAAAGCAGCGCCAGCCGGCTTTTGGCGGAGAGACTCTCGTATCGGTATATCGATACCGGGGCCATGTACCGGGCGGCGGCGGTGGCGGCTCATCGGTCGGGCGTCTCAGTTGACAACGACGCCGCCCTGAAACGACTCATGGAGGGTGTCGACATCTCGTTTGTATCCGGACGCATCCATCTTGACGGTGAGGACGTATCCCGGGCGATCAGGGAGCCGAAGATGGACGGACTCTCGTCCGCAGTCTCCGCCCGGGCGCCGATTCGGGCCGCCCTGATAACCCTCCAGAGACGCATGGCCGAAGCGGGTGGCGTGGTTATGGAGGGAAGGGACATCGGCACGGTGGTGCTGCCGGATGCGGATATAAAGTTTTTCATCACCGCCTCGGCCGAGGTGCGGGGAAAGAGGCGGTACACGGAGAGAATCGGTCGAGGGGAAGAGGCGGACCTCCAGGAGGTGATCTGTGCCATCAAACAGCGCGACGAGCGGGACGCCCGACGGGAGCTCTCTCCGCTGGTGCCGGCGGACGATGCAGAGGTGATAGATACGTCCCCGATGAATCTTGAAGAGGTGGTTGATTATATGATGGAGAGGGTGAAAAAGCATGGCATATGAACGGATTTTTTCTTTTTGACTTGACTAAATATTCAAAATGGTTTAACTTTAAGCTTTATATCGTCGAAATAGCCGCCTAAAAAACTGTTTTTTGGCGGTTACCATAAAAAAACGAGGGGGTATTAACTGAATGGTAAACCACGAGGAGGAGACGAAAGTTCAGGAGGATTCCTTACAGCCCGACGAAATCGCCAGCGCCGCCGCTGTGGAAGAACCGGTCTCCAAAACAGAAAACAAAAAAATGGATGAGGCGGATATCGCCAAGCTCTATGAAGAGAGCCTGGAGCGTCTCAAGGAAGATGAAATCGTCAAGGGAACGATCATCCAGGTCACCAAGGACTACGCCCTGGTGGATGTGGGCGGCAAATCCGAGGGCCAGATTTCGATTGGTGAATTTACCAATGATGATGGACAGGTTGAAATACAACCGGGGGATGAGGTAGACGTTTACATCGAAAAGAGTGAGAATGAAAACGGCCTTGTTGTGCTGTCCAAGGAAAAGGCCGACCAATTCATCCTCTGGGAAGAGATCCGAAAAGCGTGTGAAGAAGATGAAATTGTCGAAGGCAAGATCGTCAGCAAGATAAAGGGCGGCATGGTGGTCGATATCGGCGTCAAGGCCTTTCTGCCCGGCTCTCAGATCGATCTTCACCCCGTGAAGGACCTCGACAGACTTATCGGAAAGGTGTTTCGGTTCAAGATCGTCAAGTTCAACCGCCGCCGGGGCAACATTGTCCTGTCTCGCCGCGCCCTGCTCGAACAGGAGCGGGAAAAGCTCAAAACCGAAACACTCAAGGTTCTGGAAGAGGGGATGATCCTCGAGGGCATTGTAAAGAACATCACCGATTACGGCGCGTTTATCGACCTGGGTGGTATCGACGGTCTGTTGCATATTACCGATATCTCATGGGGGCGTGTGTCTCATCCCTCGGATCAGCTCAGCATCGGCGACAAGGTGGAGGTGAAAATCCTCAAATTCGACCGGGAGCGAGAGCGGGTATCTTTGGGCATGAAGCAGATCACCGCGAATCCGTGGGACCAGGCCGAAGAGAAATACAAGAACGGCGACCGGGTGACCGGAAAGGTGGTCAGCCTGACCGATTACGGCGCGTTTCTGGAGCTGGAAGAGGGTATCGAGGGATTGATTCATATCTCCGAGATGTCCTGGACCAAGAATATAAAAAGCCCCACGCAGGTGGTCTCGCTGGGAGACATGGTCGAGGCGGTCATCCTCAACGTCGATGCGGAGAACAAGAGAATTTCCCTCGGCATCAAGCAGACCGAGCAGAATCCCTGGGAGATCATCAAGGAGAAATATAAACCCGGATCCACCATCAAGGGAACGGTCAAGAACGTTACCGAGTTCGGCCTGTTCGTCGGCACCGAGGAGGCGGTTGACGGACTGGTTCATATCTCCGACATTTCCTGGTTGAGGAAGATCAAACACCCCGCGGAACTCTACAAGCGCGGCCAGGAGGTCGAGGCGGTGGTGTTGAACGTGGACCCGGAAAACGAGCGGTTCTCCCTGGGCATCAAGCAGCTCACAGAGGATCCCTGGAAACGGGACCTCCCCGCCAAATACGCTCCGGGAACCATCGTCGATGGAGAGGTCGTCAGCATCACGAACTTCGGCGTCTTTTTACGCCTCGAGCCGGAAGTGGAGGGATTGATCCACGTTTCGGAGCTGGCCAAGGGCCGAGTGGACGATCCGCAGAATTTCTGTAACGTGGGGGACACCCTGAAGGCGATAGTCGTCAACCTGGATGCCCAGGAGAAAAAGATCGGCCTTTCTATAAAGGCCCTTGAGCAGTCCGAGGAAGACACTCAGTACATGAGCTATATGAAGCAGCAGGAAAGCCCCACCGCACAGCTCGGCGATGTATTGAAGATGAAAATGCAAGAGAAGAACGTGGAGTTCGCTCCGGCGGAGGAGGGAGAGGAAGAGTCGAGTTAATACCCTCGGATTTCACGTGTCCGATAACCGGGTTTACCCCCCGCGCTTCGGAGGATACTCCGAGTACTCGTTCTATACAATGCTTCAATTGGTGTGAATGGAGTATCGCGGAGACCGCAGACACAGGTGGGATACGGCCTAAAAAAGAGGCTGGTTCAGGCCCCGGTTTGAACCGGTTTCTTTTTTAATGGCCCCCGGTATCGTAACGGGAGATAGATACATATGCAGAAAAAAAAGATGCTCACAGCGGTGACGGTTGTCGTCATTTGTCTGGTTATATTGGGTGGGTTGTATGCGCTGGCAAGTTTTTTGGTGACCGGAGCAAAGCCCTTGACCGGAACGTTCGGAAAGAGTATCGCAATTGTCGAGGTGAAGGGACTGATCGCCGATTCTGAAGACGTCATCAAAGATCTGAAGAAATACCGGGACGACACCGGTGTGGCGGCGGTGGTCCTCAGGGTCGATTCACCAGGCGGGGTTGTGGCCCCGTCCCAGGAGATATACGAAGAAGTCAAGAAGCTTACGGAGAAAAAGCCGGTTGTCGTCTCCATGGGGAGCGTCGCCGCGTCGGGGGGATATTATATCTCCTGCGGCGCCGATTACATCATGGCGAATCCCGGCACCACCACCGGCAGCATCGGCGTTATCATCGAGATGATGAACTTCGAGGGTACGGCCGACCTCATCGGGATCGAGGGGGTTGTCGTCAAGAGCGGAGACCTGAAGGACGTCGGCAATCCCTTTCGGGCCATGACCGACAAGGAGCGACGATTCCTCCAGGAATATGTAGACAGTCTTCAAGAGCAGTTTCTCGCCGTTGTCATGGAGGGACGAGGGCTCTCTCGTGAAGATGTGGAGTTGATATCGGACGGCCGCATCCTGACCGGGGCGCAGGCCCTGGAGCTGGGGCTGGTCGATGAGCTGGGGAATCTGGAAGACGCCATCAAGAAGAGCGCGGAACTCGTCGGCATCGAGGGAGAGCCTCATGTCATCTATCCCCCAAAGGAGAAGATCACCGTTTTAGACCTAATGCTGCAGGAGTCGACACGGGAGCTTAAGAATATGATGGTGCTGGGCACATTTCGGGCCGAGTACCGCCTGGCCCCGTAGAGATGATCATGAAATTCCTCAAGAAAACACGGCCGATGATGCTGTTGGCCGCTTTGCTCATACCGGCGGCGATCATGGCTCCGGGCGCAGCCTCTGCGATGGATTACATCATCGTCCCGATACTGACCCGGGAAGCCTCAGACCTGGTGGACCAGGTTGCGCCGTTTCTCTCTCCCGAGGGGGTGGTGTCCGCCGATCCGGGAACCAATTCGCTCATCATCATGGATACCCCGGAGAAGCTCGAGGAGATTCGGGGCATCATTACACATCTGGATCAGCCCGGGAAATCGGTGCGCCTCAGGATAGAGTTCCTGGACGTCAAGGGCTCATTTGCCATGGATATGGGTGCCGACTGGATTGTGAAGAAAGACGGGTTCGTGGTCGGGACGCCGGGCACGTCCATCGAGGGTGATGGGATCGTGTTTCGGGCGTTTCCCAACGCGACGGGCATCACCGCACACAGCGTCACCACCCAGACGATACTGGTGATGAGCGGATCCGAGGCGCGGCTGACCGTCGGGAGGAACGTGCCGGTCAGGAAAGATTTTCTGGTGGACCTGGAAGACCTGGGATACATTGACAATGCCGAAGTGGAATACCGGGAGGTAGCCACCGGTTTTGTGGTGACACCCACGGTGACCGGAAAATATATCAAGATAGAGATAGCACCCTTCATGTCCTATTTTATCGGAGATGCCGAGGGAGAGATCATTTTTTACGAGGCGTCGACGAGCATACTGACGTCCGACGGCAATACGGTTATGATCGCCACAAACGCCACCGAACAGGAGGGCGTTGCCGCGGATATATACGCGGGATTGTTTATCCACAGGGGATCAACCGGTTTTACCATTTCCATAACACCGACTATTGACAGGTAAGGAGGCACAGAAAAACCGCCTATGGAACAGCTTGAAAACAAAATCACTCAGCTCGCGACGGAAGTGAAAGACATGAGCGGCACGGTGGAAAAGACGGACACCGAGCTCAGAAAAAAGAGAAAAGAGCTGAAGAGGACCCAGAGAAAACTCAGGAAGGCGAAGATACACGCCTCGGCCATGGAGGCGAAGGAGGCCAAGCGTCGCGAGAAGCACGAGCGGGAGGCCAAAAAGACCGAAGAACTGCATAAGGCCGCGGAAGCCGCCCGGGCCGAGACGGTGAAGGAGGCGGAAGAAACACCCCCGGTCGAGGAGACCCCGGCGGAGGCTGCGGAAGCAGCGGGAGCCACGGAAGCCGCGCCCGAGGCGGACTCCGAAGCTCAAGAGGCCGAAAAGTCCGAGGAATAACGGGAGGCCCCATATCGAGGTCGGCATCACCGACGACACACAGGCGGCCGACACATCGATTGTGTGGAACCAATGCTCATTATACAGTAGTGTAGCGGTATGATCTCTCCCCCACTTCTCGGAGCCCATGTATCCATTGCCGGAGGTGTCTCGGAGGCGCCGCCCCGGGCGTCGAGGCTTTCGGTGAACTGCTTTCAGATGTTCACCAAGAACAGCAATCAGTGGAAGGCACGAAGCTTTCGTGACGGGGAAATCGCCGAGTTTCAAAAACGGGTGAAGGAAGGCGGATTCGAATCCATCGTCGCCCACGGCGATTACCTGACGAACCTCGCATCGGCAAAACCGGAGGTCAGAGAAAAATCCAAAGAAAGCCTCGCCGCGGAGCTGGATCGATGTAGACTGCTGGGGATAGAAATGCTGGTGATGCATCCGGGCAGTCACGGTGGAGACGGGGTGGATGTGGGGATCGATCGGGTGGCAAAGGCGCTCGGGGAAATCCTCCCCGGACATCCCGGGGTCCGCATCCTGCTGGAGACAACGGCGGGACAGGGAAGCGGCCTGGGTGTTTTCTTTGAAGAGCTGGCTGAGATATATGATCGCTCGTCTATGCCGGAACGCCTCGGCGTGTGTTACGATACCTGCCACACCTTCGCGGCGGGTTATGACATCAGGACCGAGAGATCATATGAAGAGGTCATGAGGCGTTTCGATGACGTGCTGGGATTGGGTGAGCTGAAACTGTTTCATCTCAACGATTCCAAGCGAGGACCGGGACAGCGCATCGATCGGCATCAGCACATCGGATGGGGGGAGATGGGCGTCAATCCCTTTCGGATGCTGATGAATGATGATTGTTTTTCAGGTATCCCGAAGATCATCGAGACCCCGAAGGAGGGCGATCCCGACACCTATGATCCCATCAATCTCAACGTCCTGAGAGGGCTGTTGTCCCCTGAACACGAACACATCGACCGCATCGGGAGGAGGTCCCGATCATGAAAACCGATTACACATATGTATCATATACCCAGAAAGGCAGCGTGGGCATCATCACCCTAGACAGGCCCAAGGAGATGAACGCCCTCTCCCGGAGTATGTGCGAGGAACTGACCACGCTCATCGGGGATCTCGGCAACAATCCTGATGTCACCGTCGTGATTGTCTACGGCGGGACGGATGTCTTCTCGGCGGGGATAGACATCAACGAACTCGTGGCCATTGATCGGTCCGATTACCGGGAGTATTTCGACTCCTTCATCGACTATTACATTCAGATTTATGATTTCCCCAAGCCGATGATCGCCGCTGTGTGCGGCATTGCCATGGGGGGTGGGTTCAATCTCGCACTGGCGAGTGATTTTATCGTGGCGTCCGACACCGCAATATTCGCCCATCCTGAAATAAAATTCGGCCTCAATCCGCTTTTCGGTCCCTTATGGGCCCGGATCGGCGCCTCCCGGGCCAAGGAAATTGCCATGACCGGCGAGCCGCTGGGGGCGCACGAGGCGGAGAGGATCGGCCTGGTAAACCGGGTTCTTCCCACCGAAGAGGTCTTTATCGGCGCAATGAAACTTGCGGAAAACCTGGCGGAGAAATCTCCGAGAACGCTTTCGATGATAAAGCGCATTTCGGACCTGGTGCCGAGGCTTGACCGTCGCAGTTCCATCGAACACGAGGTTGAAGTATCGGCGCTGCTTCTTTCCTACCGGGAAACAAGGGAGAAGCTTCACACCGTATTGAGCGACTTGAAAAAGAAAAAGGGGAAATAACCTCTCCATGTCCACCGACATCCTCAGAAAGAATTACCTTCTATCGGGATTTACCGAGGACGAGTTTCACACCATCCTCGAATATATCACCCTGGAGCGGTTTGAAAAAGACGCCACCATTTTCGTTGAGCACATGCAGGGTGAATCGATGTTTTTCATCGCCTCGGGGATGGTGAGGGTGACCCGAATGGTCGCCGAGGGCGCGGAAAAGGTGCTGGTGGATCTCGCATCCGGAAACAGCTTCGGCGAACTGGCCCTGGTAAACGGCGGCGTGCGGGAAGTAACCGTGAGGGTCATCGAGGATGCGGATATCTACAAGCTGAGCCGAGAGTCTTTCGAGGGGCTCTTTCGCGAGCATCCACACATCGCCGGATCGCTCCTCTTGGTCCTGCTTCAACGAATACTATCGGATATTCGGGAGATCCTCCCGACAATCTCGGAAATACTGGCAAGAGGATAACGAACGGTTGTGGATACCCCGCTGTACGCCGCCGTTGACATTGGGACGAACACCACGAGGCTCTTGATCGCCCGCGATGTCGGCGGCTCCCTGGAGGTCGTCGAAAGACGACAGCATATCACCCGTCTGGGAGAGGGCATCGGGGACGCAAGCGGGCGGCTTCGATCTTCCGCCATCCGACGGACGGTGGATGCACTCTCGTCGTTTCGCGAGGTCTGGGAGGGCATAGGAGTCGGCTCCTATCGCGCCGTCGCCACCGCCGCGGCCAGGGAATCTGAAAACGGGGACGAGTTCATAGCCGCAGCCCGCGACGAGGCCGGGGTCGCGGTGGAGCTGATCACGCCGATGGAGGAGGCACGCCTTGCCGTTCGCGGGGTTCGCGGCGCGGTGCCGCTGGATGACGGGATCGGCGTGTTGGTGGATGTGGGGGGCGGAAGCACCGAGTTTATCCTGACCGAGAGCGGTGTCGTCTCCGAAATTGTCAGCACCGATCTGGGGGTGGTGCGGCTCAGGGAACGATTTATCACAACCTACCCGCCGTTCCCTCATTCCCTCGTCGATCTTGAGAATTGGCTGGATAATAAGGTCTCGTTGGTATATAATCAGCTACATATATCCCGTGGATCGCACAGCGCCGTTCTTGATGGTACCGATGTGCGTCTCGTTGGAACCGCGGGCACGGCCACATCCCTTGCCGCAATGGATATGAACAGCGTACACTACGATCCCCTCGAGGTTGATGGATATGTAGTGTCCAGGGATGTCGTCGGCGGTTTCATCACACACATATCCGCACTCAACCAAGAGGAAATCCTCGATCGCTATCCGATCCTGATGAAGGGGCGCGAGGATGTTATTCTTCCCGGAATCATGATCATAGCCGCGGTCATGGATCGATTCAACGCAGCCTCCCTCATTGTAAGCGATCGCGGACTGCTCGAGGGAATCGTGGAGCATCTCATACATCAGTCATAGTCATATATACGGTGATAGAATCATGGACACATCCAACGGTGAATGGGGATTGACATTCGACGACGTACTCCTGGTGCCCCGGCATACCCGGGTGATGCCCAAAGACGTCGATGTCAGAACACGCCTCACCAGACATATCTCGTTGAATATCCCGCTCGTCAGCGCCGCGATGGATACGGTCACGGAATCGGCGACGGCCATCTCCATGGCCCAGGAGGGGGGCATCGGTATTATCCATCGCAATATGAGCGTCAAGAGCCAGGCCACGGAGGTGGACAAGGTAAAGAAATCGGTCAGCGGGATGATTGTCGATCCGATCACCGTGGGTCCCGACCAGAGCATTCGCGACGCCCTGGACATCATGGAGAAGTACCGTATCTCCGGCGTTCCGGTCATCGACGGGACGGAACTCGTCGGCATTCTGACCAACCGGGACCTCCGGTTCGAGACGAATTTCGACCAGAAGGTTCGAGAGGTCATGACGTCCGAGAACCTGGTGACTGTCAGTCCCGGTATCTCCCTGGACGAGTCGAAAAAGCTCTTGCACGAGCACCGCATCGAAAAGCTTCTGGTGGTGGACGATGAGTACAACCTCAAGGGCCTCATCACCATAAAGGATATTCAGAAGCTGAAAAAGTATCCCCTGGCGGCGAAGGACGGTATGGGACGGCTCCTGGTGGGGGCCGCGGTGGGTGTGGGTCACGACCGGGAAGAGCGCATTCAGGCGCTGCTGGACGCCCGGGTGGACGTCATCGCTATAGATACCGCTCACGCCCACAACCAGCTGGTACTCGACGCCGTTGCCGACACCAAGAAGAACTTTCCGGACGTCGAGCTGATCGCCGGAAACGTGGCCACTGTTGAGGGATGCCGGGCCGTCATCAAGGCCGGCGCCGACGCAGTGAAGGTGGGTGTCGGTCCGGGCTCCATCTGCACGACCAGAATCATCGCAGGGATCGGTGTGCCCCAGTTCTCGGCCATACAGGGATGCCGGGAGGAGGCGAAGAAGGCGGGTATTCCGATCATCGCCGACGGAGGCATCAAGTATTCCGGAGACGTCACCAAGGCGATTTTCGCCGGGGCAGATACCGTCATGGTAGGGAGCTTGTTTGCCGGGACCGATGAGAGCCCCGGAGAGTTGATACTATTCCAGGGTCGCTCCTACAAGACCTATCGCGGCATGGGATCGATGGAGGCCATGAAGACCGGCTCCAAGGACCGATATTTTCAGGACGAGGTGGAGATGGAAAGCAAGCTGGTGCCCGAGGGGATCGAGGGGAGGGTGCCCTATAAGGGATCGCTGTCGATTTCCATCTATCAGCTCGTCGGCGGCCTCAAGGCGGGGATGGGATACCTGGGCGCCGTCGATATTACGGCCCTTCAGGAAAACGGAACGTTCATCCGCATTACCCCGGCGGGGCTCAGAGAAAGCCACGTTCATGACGTGATCATCACGAAAGAGGCCCCGAATTATCGCATCGATTAGGACACAATGAACGCCTCAGATTCCATCCACCAGGAAAAAGTAATCATACTGGACTTCGGATCCCAGTATACCCAGTTGATCGCCCGCCGTATCCGGGAGCAACGGGTTTACTGCGAAATACATCCGTGCAGCGTATCCATCGAGGACATCAAGGAGATGAAGCCTCGGGCGCTGGTGCTCTCCGGGGGGCCGGCCAGCGTCCTCGACGACGACGCACCGACGGTGGATGCACAAATCTTCTCCCTGGGCGTCCCGGTGCTGGGGATATGTTACGGCATGCAGTTGATCGCCCGCCTGTTGGGGGGAGAGCTCAGCCGGGCGACGATCCGGGAATACGGACGGGAGACCGTGACCATCAGCCCCGGACACCGATTCACGCCGGGGGACGGCCGGGCCGGATCGGGCGATGATGTGGTGGTGAAAAAGGGCCGCCTCTACGACGGCTTCGAGGACTACCCGACGCTGGAAGTCTGGATGAGTCACGGAGACAGCATCATCACCCCTCCACCCGATTTTGCGGTTACCGCCGGAAGCACGAGCTCCATCATCGCCTCCTTCGAGCATGTAAAGAAGGATATCTACGGGGTGCAGTTTCATCCCGAGGTGGTGCATACGCCCCTGGGCAAGGAAATCCTCAGCAATTTTCTCTTCCGCATCGCGGGATTGGCGGGGCTGTGGAACATGCGCTCCTTCATCGACCAGGCGACCGAGGAGATCAAGGATCGCATCGGGGATGATCGGGTCATCTGTGCCCTGTCGGGTGGGGTGGACTCGTCGGTGGTGGCGGCACTCCTGTTTCGCGCCATCGGGAAGAAGCTTACCTGTATCTTCATCAACAACGGCGTCTTGCGCAAGGGCGAGTCGGACCGCGTCAAGAAGGTCTTTCGAGATCATTTCGGCATGGACCTTCACTACATCGACGCAAAAGAACAGTTTTTTCAGCGTCTTTCCGGCGTGATCGATCCCGAAGAGAAGCGAAAGAGAATCGGGAACCTCTTTATTGAGCTGTTCGAGGCGGAGGCGGAACGCATCGAGGGGGTCGCCTATCTGGCCCAGGGTACCCTCTACCCCGACGTGATCGAGAGCGTGTCGTTCAAGGGGCCGTCCGCCACCATCAAAAGCCATCACAACGTGGGAGGATTGCCCGAGGAGATGAACCTGAAGCTCATCGAGCCGCTCAGGGAACTCTTCAAGGATGAGGTGCGGGTGCTCGGTCGGGAGCTGGGGCTGCCGGAGGAGATCATCAGGCGTCACCCGTTCCCCGGACCGGGGCTGGCGGTGCGCATCCTGGGCGAGGTGACACCCCAGCGGGTGGATATCCTGCAGCAGGCGGATATGATCATGGAAAACGAAATCAAGTCCGCCGGTCTCTACGATGAGATATGGCAGTCGTTTGCAGTGCTGTTGCCGATCAAGACCGTCGGGGTCATGGGCGACGAGCGCACCTATGACAATGTGGTGGCGCTCAGGGCGGTCAAGAGCCTGGACGGCATGACCGCCGATTGGTATGAATTTCCCCATGATGTCCTCGCCCGCATATCCGATCGCATCATACGGGAGGTGCAGGGCGTCAACCGGGTGGTGTACGACATCTCGTCGAAACCGCCCAGCACGATCGAGTGGGAGTAGTCATGTCCCAAACCGGGAAAGGAGGTGCCGAATTCGTACACCTCCATCTGCACACCCAATACAGCCTGCTTGACGGCGCGATACGCCTGAGCGACCTGTTTTCCCTGGTCCAGCAACAGGGGATGCACGCCGTCGCCATGACCGATCATGGCAATATATACGGGGCGGTCGATTTTTACCAGCAGGCGAAAAAGGCGGGCGTCAAGCCGATTATCGGGTGCGAGCTGTACGTTGCGGCGGGCGATCACCGGGAAAAGGGCGGAGACGGGATCACATCCCGGGACAACTCCAATCACCTGCTCGTTCTGGTGGAAAACGAGGAGGGATACAAAAACCTTAACCGCCTTCTCACTCACGCCCACCTGGACGGCTTCTACTACAAGCCGAGGGTGGACAAGGAGCTCTTGGCTCGATACAACGAAGGGCTGATGGCGTCTTCGGCGTGCCTCAAGGGGGAGGTGGCCCAGAAGATACTCAAGGGCGACGATGCGGGGGCGAAAGAGGCCGTCGATCAGTACCGGTCGATCTTTCCCGGACGGTACTACCTGGAGATGATGGAGAACGGTCTCGAGGACCAGCGGCTGGTAAACCGGGGGCTGGTGCGCCTGGCGAAGGAGATGGATCTCCCCTTGGTCGCCACCAACGATTGCCACTACCTGACCCAAAACGACGCCGATGCCCACGACGTGCTGTTGTGCATCCAGACCGGCAAGACCATCTCAGACCCGGGGAGGATGCGTCTGAGCAGCCGGCACTTCTATGTAAAATCGGCCGAAGAGATGATCAGCGCGTTTCGGGAGACGCCCCAGGCGATTAAAAACACCCTGGAAATCGCCGAGCGCTGCAATCTGGAATTCACCTTCGGTGAATTTCAGTTCCCGGAATACGAGGTCCCCGGCGGCGGCGATCTGGCGGAGTACTTTGTCAACGAGACGAGACATGGATTCGAAGGCAGAATGGCCGCCCTTTCTCAGAGCTCTCCGATTTCCATGGACCGATACCGGGACCGCCTGGAGCGGGAGATAGCCATGATCACCCGGATGGGATTCGCGGGCTATTTCCTGATCGTTGCGGACTTCATCAACTTCGCGAAAAGCAAACACATCCCGGTCGGGCCGGGGCGGGGATCCGCCGCCGGAAGCCTGGTCGCCTATTCTTTGGGCATCACCGATATCGACCCGATGCCCTACGATCTCATGTTCGAGCGGTTTCTGAATCCTGAGCGGATCAGCATGCCGGATATCGACATCGATTTCTGCAAAAACGGCCGGGATGAGGTGATCCAGTACGTCTCGGAGAAATACGGCGGCGAGGAGAGGGTCGCCCAGATCATCACCTTCGGGACGATGCAGGCCCGGGGGGTGATACGGGATGTGGGCCGTGCCCTGGATATGTCCTATCCGGAGGTGGACCGCATCGCAAAGCTGATTCCGTCGGTTCCCCTGAACATCACGCTGGACGAGGCCGTCAAGAAGGAGGCGCGCCTCAGGGACATGATCGCCGAGGACGACCGGGTCAGGAGACTGCTGGAGATAGCCCGATCCCTGGAGGGACTCAACCGTCATGCCTCCACCCACGCCGCGGGGATCGTGATCGCCAATCGAGCGCTGACCGATTACATGCCGCTCACCCGGGGGCAGAAGGGCGAGGTGGTCAGCCAGTTCGACATGAAATGCGTCGAAAAGCTGGGCCTCATCAAATTCGACTTTTTGGGCCTGAGAACCCTCACGGTCATCGATCACGCGGTGTCCCTCATCGAGAACAATCAGGGCGTGAAGGTCGATATCTCAAACATCCCCCTGGACGACCCGAAGACATTCGAGCTGCTCCAGTCCGGAAGGACCGACGGGGTCTTCCAGCTTGAAAGCTCCGGCATGAAGGATCTGATGGTTCGACTGGTGCCGGAGAAATTCGAGGAGGTCATCGCCCTGGTGGCCCTCTATAGACCCGGCCCCCTCAATACCGGCATGGCCGAAGAGTACATCAGGCGAAAGCACAAGCCCTCGTTGATTGCCTATGAGCTGGAACAGCTCCGGGATATCCTTGAGGATACATACGGCGTGATCGTCTACCAGGAGCAGGTCATGCAGATGGCCTCGTCTCTCGCACGATTTTCCGCCGCCGAGGGCGACCTGCTGCGTCGGGCGATGGGCAAGAAGATCAGGGAGGAGATGGCCGCCCAGAAGAAGCGCTTTCTCGACGGCGCCCGGACGAATGAAATCAAGCCCAAGATCGCCGAGAAGATATTCAAGGATATGGAGGAGTTCGCCGAGTACGGATTCAACAAGTCCCACAGCGCCGCGTACGCCCTCGTGTCGTTTCGCACGGCCTACCTCAAGGCCCACTACCCGGTGGAGTTCATGGCGGCGCTTCTGACCTCGGAAATGGACGACACGGACAAGATCATCAAATACATGGCCGAATGCCGGGAGATGAATATAGACGTCCTGCCGCCGGACGTGAACGAGAGCGGCCTTGACTTCACCGTCTCCGGCGAAACGATTCGCTTCGGGCTGCTCGCGGTGAAAAACGTCGGCGGCCAGGCCATTGAGTCGATCATCGAGTCCCGCAATGACGGAGGCGGATTCGCATCCCTGTACGATTTTTGCAGGCGGGTCGATCTCAGACGGGTCAACAAGCGGGTCATCGAGAGCCTCATCAAGTGCGGGGCGCTGGATTCGACCGCTGTCTCCCGAGCGAAGATGATAGCGGCGGTGGACAAGGCAGTAGATCTGGGACAGCTCAGGCAGGAGGAACAGCGCAAGGGCCAGATGAACATTTTCGATACCATTGAGGAAGTCGATCTGGGTGAGTATGTTGATGAATACCCGGACGTTCCCGAGTGGGACGAGGCGCAGTCGATCTCATGTGAAAAGGAGTGTCTCGGTTTTTACCTCAGCGGTCATCCGCTCTTTCAGTATCGGGACGTGTTGAAAACGGTCGCCACGGCGGACAGCACCACCCTCGGAAACATCCATGACAAAGAGACCGTCCACATGGCGGGCATCATCTCCTCGGTGCGGGAGGTGATGACCAAAAAGGGGGATCGAATGGCCTTCGTCACCCTTGAAGATTTGAAGGGAATGGTGGAGGTTATCGTCTTTTCGGACGTTTTCAATGAATATCGTGACCTGTTGGTGGAGGACAACCCGGTGCTTCTGACCGGGACCGTCGATCGGGGCGAGGAATCCAGCAAGGTGATTGCGTCGGGGGTGGCGCCGTTGTCATCGGTTCGGGCGACCCCCGCATCCCGCACGGTATATATAGATGTTCACGACCTTTCCCTCTCGACCGATTGCATCGAGCGCCTGAAGGGTGTCATCGACAACAACCGTGGTGAGGTTCCGGTGATGCTCAGGCTCTTTGATAATAACGATGGATTCATCACCATCAACCTCAAGAATGCGATGGGCGTCGATCCGTCGGAAGAATTCATCACCCAGGTGGGTGAATTGTTCTCTGAACGGGCGGTGACGGTGCGGTCGGACGCGAGGACGGAACATCAGACAGGAGGCGGCCTGTGGCCAGGGAACTGAAGTTTGAGCGAAGTATTATCGAGCTCAACAAAAAAATCAGGGAAATGAAGAACGCCACGGATAAGAATGGTGATGCCGATCTGTCGAACAAGATACGTTTTTTGGAAGAGCGGGCCGAAAGGCTGGAGGAAAATTTTTATCGGAACGCCGATCGATGGCTGAAGATAGAATTGTCCCGGCTGGAGCATCGTCCGCAGATGCTTGATTATGTGGAATTGGTCTTCAACGATTATATTGAATTATCGGGCGACCGCCTCTTCGGCGACGATAAGGCGGTGCTGGGCGGACTGGCGAGAATCGACGGGCGGCGGGTGATGGTGGTCGGCAACCAAAAGGGGAGGGGGCTGAAGGGACGGCTCATGCGAAACTTCGGCATGCCCCACCCGGAAGGGTATCGAAAGGCGATGCGCCTGATGCGGCTTGCCGAGCGGTTCGAGCTTCCGCTGATCACCATTGTCGATACGCCGGGGGCGTATCCGGGCGTGGCGGCGGAGGAGAGGGGCCAGTCGCTGGCGCTGGCGGAGTCCATGTTTACCATGGCAACCCTGAGAACGCCCATACTCACCGTCATCATCGGAGAGGCGGGAAGCGGCGGCGCCCTGGCGCTGGCCGTGGCCGACCGGGTCCTCATGATGGAAAACGCCACATATACGGTTTCCTCTCCCGAGGCGTGCGCGTCCATTCTTTGGAAGGACCATACGATGAAAGAGACGGCCGCGGAAGCCCTCAAGCCGACGGCAGAGGATAATCTGTCGCTGGGCCTCATCGACGGGGTCATCACGGAGCCCAGGGGCGGCGCCCATCGGGATAAGAACGCGGCGGCCGAACTGTTCAAACAGGCCGTCGTCGAGAATCTTCGGGAAATCATGGAAATCGACATGGAGACGCGGCTTTTGAATCGCTACGAACGATTTCGACGGGTCGGGATATATCATGAACCGAACGGCCCGAACCATACGGAAGAATCGCACATCGGAAATGAAACAGAGGAGTGAAACGACACCTTATGATACAGTTTATCAAAACCATTCGAGATGATATCCGGGTCGTGTTTCTACGGGACCCTGCGGCGCGCTCAACCCTGGAGATTCTCATGTGCTATCCGGGATTGCACGCCGTCTTGATATATCGCGTCGCGCATTGGTTTTGGACTAGGAAGCTCTACCTGTTGGGGCGTTTCATCTCCCATACCGGCCGGTTTTTGACCGGAATCGAAATTCATCCCGGGGCGACCATCGGAAGGCGGTTCTTCATCGACCACGGCATGGGCGTTATCATCGGAGAGACGTCCATAATCGGGGATGACGTGACCATATATCAGGGTGTTACCCTGGGAGGAAAGAGCTGGAAGAAGGAGAAGCGCCATCCCGACCTGGAGAACCATGTGGTCATCGGTGCGGGGACGAAGCTCATCGGTCCCTGTACCATCGGCGCGTACACCCGGGTCGGCGCCAATTCCGTAGTGGTCAAGGACGTCCCCCCCCACTCCACGGTGGTCGGCGTACCGGGGAGGATCATCTATTCCGATGAGGGAATGGGTGAGAGCGACGTCAACCTCGAGCATCACCTGCTTCCCGACCCGGAGGAACAGGCCATCATGTGCCTGACACGGCGGGTCAAGGAGCTGGAGCGGCGGCTTGAGGCCATGGAGGACAGGACGTCGGACGGGGAGTCGTCACGATCGACAAACCGCCGGGAGAAATCCGCCTCGATAGAGAAGTGATATGTATCCGTCGATGATACATAGCAGGATACATGTTTTCATCCCGGCGCGGGTATTTCTTGTGCCGATGATACTGCGGTGACCGGACTATTCGACAACAGGACCTATCGCTTCGGCATCCCCGCTGAGGGGCTTGTCTCCTTTACCGTGACGGTCAAGGAGACGAATCTCTTTATCCGCACGAACATGCCGCACAAAAAGCTTGTTGTTGATGCGATTCTTTCCGCCCGATATTCCCTCGAGAAATATATTGAGGATAATCCGCAGTTTTTCGAGACTCTTTCGCCCCTTCCCGACGACCCCCTCGCGCCTTCGTTGGTTCGTGGGATGATACGCGACGCGCGGTTGTGTGCCGTGGGACCGATGGCGGCGGTGGCGGGGACCCTGGCGGAGATCGCCGCCCGGAGCCTCGCGGAGATACAACCGGACGGTGAGCAATCGACCGAGGCGATTGTGGAAAACGGAGGGGATGTCTATATCATCTCTCCCGTCTCCCGTGTCGTGTCCCTGGAGTGGTCGATGGACGGCGGGGGGGAGGGGTGTGTGGGGATGGAAATCCCCCCGTCTCCGGATGGGATCGGAATATCATCATCCTCCGGCACATTCGGACATTCCCTGAGCCTTGGGGGATGCGACCTGGCGGCGGTGGTGGCTTCACGCGGCTCCCTGTCCGACGCTGCGGCCACGGCCCTGGGTAATCGTATTAAAAGGCCGGAAGACATAGAGGCACAGATAGCGGATATCTGCCGGATACCTGATGTTGTGGGGGCGTTTGTCGTCGCCTGTGGGGTGATTGGGATGCAAGGAGATATCCGCCTGACAGCGGTGACTGAAAGGTGAGAACAATACCGGTGCGCATGCAAACAATAACTCCTTGCCCGTACCGTTATAACGATGCGGGATGAGTCCCTGCACTGCATCGATTCGGATCGGTGGGCCTGGATCTCAGAATCCGATCCCGAAACCCATTCCGGTGTTGCTTCCAGGGGTATCGGGAGTCATCGACGCTCCGGTGTTGCTGTTCGCGCCGACACTGTAATGATATCCGACTCCAATGTTCGCGCACCCCAAAAGAAGCATAAGGATTCCGATAAGGGCGGCGGTCATAACGAATCGTTTACACATAGTATACATAGTGCGTCTCCATGATATAAAAAGCATACCGAATGATAACTGTTCGATTCCCCACGCCGTACGGCGAATGGTGAAGATAAACAAACAGCTTATCTCGTATATACATATACATTTATATGGGGGCGGTTGTCCCGAATACAAGCGTATGATAAATTATACAAGCAGGCGCATGTCCAATCATACAGTGAACGGATATTCGGCGGTGTATCTCTCAATGAAAGCCCGCCCGATCGACCATGCTCCACACTTACGTAGTGATATATCACAAAATTTTAGTAACGTCAATGATAACTCGATAACTCGTTTAGTAATTGACACATTCCGCGCTATTCCTGTATCATATAACAATGACGGCTCTTACCATCGCCGAGGCCCGGAGTATTGCATGCACCATCGCGGATGAATACAACCGTCCCCGTTTTTACTCTGAATGCGAGAGCCAGGCGACGCTTTCCCGGAATATTTTCAATAGCAATTCCCTGGTCGAGTCATTTTATTCCTTGATATGCGATCAAGAGGATGATTTCGGGCACGGCTCCTATCATTCGGAGATGGTGGCTGTGGACACCGCCGCCATTATCGCCGTGGAGCGCGGATTCAAAAGTATTGATGCGTTGACCGCCGAGGACGAAATGCTCATTGTATCCGCCCATGCGGCGGGACTGCTGCATGACATCAAGAGAAAACAGGAGCACCATGCCCTGGCGGGCGCCCGGG
Organism: Candidatus Zymogenaceae bacterium; assembly: GCA_016931225.1. NCBI lineage: Bacteria > Deltaproteobacteria > Candidatus Zymogeniales > Candidatus Zymogenaceae > Candidatus Zymogenaceae bacterium. Next base: position 15,538 of record JAFGFE010000035.1, on the reverse strand, counting down.
CGGCACAGAAGATACTCGCTCGGTGTGACCTTGCGGGTTTCTGGCAGGAGAGAATCGTCACCGCCATTCGGAACCATGAGGCGTTTCAGGAACAGGTTTCGGTGGAGGATGAAGCGGGACGGCTCCTGTCCGACGCTTTATACGACGCGGACAAATTTCGCTGGGGGCCGGATAATTTTACACGGACCCTGTGGGACATGCTCGAATACGCCGGTATACCGGTAAGCGCCATGCTCAAGCGGTATCATAAAAGCCTTGACGGGATTATCCGGATAAAGGATACATTCAGGACCGACACAGGGAAGGCCTATGGGCCGGAGTTCATCGATTTGGGTCTTTCGATCGGAGAAGAAATATATCGACAGTTACAGGAGAGAATCGAAGGAATCGGCGGCGGTACCGGGTGATGCCGGTTACATATGTGTGTTGATGCAGGACGACGGAACAGTGTTATGATCAGAATTGAAGGATTAATCAAGGATTACGGCAAGATTCGCGCCGTCAACAACCTGAGTCTGATGGTTGAGGACGGAGAGTTTTTCGGTTTTCTCGGACCCAACGGCGCCGGCAAAACCACTACCATCAAGATTATGGCGGGGCTGCTCAAGGCCACCTCGGGCACCGTCCAGATAAACGGATTCGACATCAGCCGGGATATGGTGGAGGCGAAAAAGGTGACCGCGTATATCCCGGACAAGCCTTTTCTCTATGACAAGCTGACCGGCAGGGAGTTTCTCCGGTTCGTCGGAGAACTCTACAATATGGAGCGATCGATAATCGACTTCAAGACCGACGAATTGAAAGATATCTTTTCCATGGATGAATGGATCGACGAACTGATAGAGGGGTATTCCCATGGGATGAAGCAAAAGATGGTGATGTCGTCCGCCCTCATTCATGATCCCCGAGTCATCATCGTCGATGAGCCGATGGTTGGCCTTGATCCCAAGAGCATCAAGCTGGTGAAAGAGATATATATGGACCTCGCCAGAAACGGGGTGACCATATTCATGTCCACCCATACCCTGGAACACGCCCAGCAGATGTGTCGGCGCATCGGCATCATTAACCGGGGTGGGTTGGTGGCGATCGGCACCATTGACGAGCTGATGAAGACCGCACACGCACGGCACCGGGAGTTGGAGGAGATCTTCTTCACCCTCACCGACGAGGAGCGCCGGGAGGGGGCGGCATGAAGGGCATGTGGCTTTTGTTGTGGGTGCGTCTGTGCTCGGCAAAAAACGACCTGGTCCGCCTGAATAGGGAACGGCTTTTCAGGATCTCGTTTTTCGGGATTGTCGGGGTGCTCTTTCTTATATTTGATTATTATTTTTTCTATCGTGTCTTCGAGCGGCTCCAGGCGCCGGAGCTTGATATTTACCTCGTGGGAAACATCCTGTTGAGCCAGCTCATCGGTATGATCACCCTGGCGCTGTTCTCGGTGTTGATTTTCTCCAATATCATCGCCTCGCTCTCGACGTTGTATCTCTCCAGGGATTTGAACCTCCTGTTGTCGTCACCCCTGTCTCACACCAGGGTGTTCGTCGGGAAATATGTTCAGACGGCGGTCAACAGCTCCTATATGGTATTGATCTTCGGATTGCCCATCTTTTACGCCCTGGGGAAAGTGTACGAATTAGGCGCCCCCTATTACCTGTCGATCACAGGGCTCATGATCCCCTTTCTGATTATCCCGGCGGGTCTCGGCATCCTCGTAACGATGCTCCTGATGCGGTTTTTTCCCGCACAACGAACACACCAGGTGTTCACCTTCCTGGGGATGATCTTCGCAGGCGTTCTAGTATTATTTTTCCGCTATCTCAAGCCGGAGACGCTCTACACCGACATCACCGATCTGGAACAGGCGGAATTCATCACGACGCTCAACAGTCTCGCGGTGCCTGACAATCCCTTTCTCCCGTCCACCTGGATGACCCACGTGGTCAACGGATTTTTGGGCATAGAGGAGGGTGTCATCGCCTCGAACGTCGTCCTCTTGTGTGCGGGAGCGCTGATTGCGTTTATTCTTGTCGTGTTCATCGCCCGGCACATCTACTTTTCAGGTTTTTCCCAGGCCTTCGAGAGCAGCACCCGGGGAGGGACCCGCAAGGTTATCCGTCTGTCGATGCTGGATGACTCATTCAAGGGCCTCCATCATACCCAGCGGGCGATCATGATCAAGGATATAAAGACGTTCTTCCGGGATCCCACCCAGTGGTCGCAGGTCTTTTTGCTCGTCTCCCTCATCGTCATCTATCTCTTCAGTATTCGGAGTCTGCCGATACAGGACAGCTTTACCGAAAACCTCACGTCGTTTTTGAATCTCGGCCTGGCGGGATTCGTCATTTCCGCCCTGGCGGTTCGATTTGTGTTTCCCACAACCAGTCTCGAGGGTTTCTCCTCCTGGATTATTTTTTCCTCGCCCTTGTCGATGAGGCGGTTTCTCTGGAGCAAATTTTTCATCTCCGTATTCCCGCTGGTGTGCATGGGGGAGCTTTTGATCATCTCCTCGAACCTCATGCTCCGGGCCGATGCGTTTTTCATGCTGCTGTCGTCATTGACCATACTGGTCATGAGTGTATCTCTGACGGCCCTGGGCGTCGGCATGGGGGCGATCTTCCCTCGATTCAATTATGAAAACGCCGCTGAGATCGCCGGGGGCATCGGAGGCATCTTCTACATGGTCGTCAGCCTCGGATATATCGGTCTGACCATCGCCATCCAGGCATGGCCGGTCTCCAATTATTTCAGGGAACTTCTGTATCCGGGCGCCTTTGATCCCAGGATCCTCATTCTTTCCATCCTTCTGCTTCTGATCCTCAACGGTATCGTCTTCATCCTGCCGATGCGCCTGGGTTTCAGGAACCTTGAACGGCTGGAGTACTGACATGTCTGATGTGACTCCCGGCGGCGCGACACCAACAATACGAATCCTCGAAGAACGATTGATCAACCGCATTGCGGCGGGGGAGATCGTTGAACGCCCCGCGTCCGTCGTCAAAGAGCTTGTGGAGAATGCTCTGGACGCCGGGGCGGGACGGATCGATATCGAGACAAAACAGGGGGGAAAGCAACTCATCGCCGTCTCCGACGATGGACACGGCATGGACCGTGAGAATGCGCTCCTTGCGATGGAGCGTCACGCCACGAGCAAGATTGCAAGCGAAAAGGACCTGTCGAAGATTCATACCCTCGGATTTAGGGGCGAGGCGTTGCCCAGTATCGCGTCGGTGTCCCGGTGTGTCCTGATCACCAAATCGTCCAGCGATGAAACAGGGACAGAGATAGCCATCAACGGGGGCACCGTGGAGTATGTCCGGGATGCCGGCAGGGACGTTGGGACGAGCATCCGGGTACATGATCTCTTTCTTGCGGTGCCCGCACGCCGCAAATTTCTCAAGACCGATCGAACCGAACACTATCATATCCTGGATGTGGTGCATTGCATGGCCCTGTCCCGCCCCGATGTGCGCTTTCGCCTCGTGGCAGACGGAAAAGAAGTCCTCAACGCCCACACAGGCTCTCTGAGGGATCGAGCGGGGCACATTGTGGGGAAGGGTCCGGCGGGACGGATGTCCGATGTGTCGTTCGAGGCAGACGGCGTTCGCATTATCGGCCTGGCAGGCGCCCCGGAGGACACCCGCTCAACCCGGACGGGGATGTTTCTGTTTGTCAATGATCGCTTCGTCACGGATCAGATGGTCAATAACGCGATCATGCGGGCCTACCACGGCATGCTGGGCGCGGGGCGCTATCCGCAGATGATCCTCTTCATTCAGATTTCACCCGAGGAGGTGGATGTGAACATTCACCCCGCCAAGCAGGCGGTGAAGTTCAGTAAGCCGAATATCGTACACGGCGTCGTATCGAGGGCGGTGGGTGAGGCCCTGCGGGGGTCGTTTCAAGTAACTCCCGTTTCATCGATGGGGGACTATCATAAGAGCGATACGCCGCTCGTTACCCTTGAAAGGAAGCCCGGGGTGGGTGAAGAGGGCGGGACGTATCGGACAGGTGGCCCGGGGGGTGCGGCGGGGGAGCTCTTTCGCGCCGGGGGAAATATATCCGGTCTTCGGGGAGCGGCTCAGAGGGCGTGGCCGATGGACGAGGGAACACACCCCGGATTGGATGACGAGGCACAGACCCCCGCCGTGGCGATGGACGACGTAGTTACGGAAATCGCGGGGGACTACGTGATTCTGGGCCAGGTCCTGGAGACATATATCGTCCTTGCCGTGAAGGACGGCATCGTCATTCTCGATCAACACGCGGCCCATGAGCGGATCGTCTATGAACGGCTGCGTCAGGGGCGCCGTACGGGAGATGTGCCCAAACAGACTCTTCTCTTCCCCGTAACGCTGGAATTGTCCCGCGCCCAAAAGGCGATTCTGATCGATCATCAGGGTGAGATCGGAAGGCTCGGCATGACGATATCGGACTTCGGCTGCGACGCGGTGGTCATCGAGTCCGTTCCCGCGGACTTAAGCGAATCGGATGTATCGTCCGTGCTACAGGAGATGATCGCGGAGCTGAAGGAGGGAAGGGGCGCAGGCGACGATATGGAGCGGGTATACGATCGGCTGACCGCGCTGATGGCGTGTCACGGTGCGATACGGGCGGGGAAAAAACTGACCACCGGCGAGATCGAAGCGTTGATTACGGATCTCACCGCACTCCCCACGGGCTCCCGCTGCCCCCACGGCAGGCCCACCTCGATCATGCTGACGGAAAGGGAGCTCTTGGAGCGATTTAAGAGAATTCCATGATCCAGGGGCTTCAACAACCAGAAAAGATCGTCGCCGTCGTCGGCCCCACCGCCTCCGGGAAGTCGAAAGTTGCGGTGGAAATTGCACAGAGGGTAAACGGAGAGATCGTCTACGCCGACTCGGTGGCGGTATATCGAGGTCTCGATATCGGGTCGGCCAAGCCGACGGAAGCGGAAAAGGACGGTATTCAGCATCACCTCATCGATGTCGCGGATCCAACCGAGCGCTATGACGCCATGCGCTACGCCCGAGAGGCACAGAAAGCCATCACCGGCATCGTCGAGAGAGGTCGCGTTGCGATCGTCGCCGGCGGCACCGGTCTGTATCTGAAGGCGTTGATATACGGCCTGGTGCCCGCGCCGGAAGCGGACCGGGAGCTGAGGGACTCCCTCAGGAACAGACTGAAGGCCGAAGGGGCAAAAAAACTCCACGACGAGCTGGCGTCCGTAGATCCGGATTCCGCACGGAAGATAAAACCGCGGGATGGGGTGCGGATCGTCCGGGCGCTTGAAATCTATCACGCCACGGGCCTTCCCGCGGGATTGATCAGAAAACGGCACGGATTCTCCAATCGTCGATACGATGTGCTCTATCTCGGCCTGTCCATGGAGCGGGAGCTGCTCTATCGGCGCATAAACGAGCGTGTGGATGAGATGATACGCGCAGGGATCGACCGTGAGGTACAGGCGCTTCTTGATATGGGATGTATGCATGAGGCTCATGCCCTGGGGGCGATCGGGTACAGAGAGATATGCGGGTATCTAAAGAGAGAGACGGACCTGGACAAAACCATCTCCCTCATCAAGCGAAATACCCGGAGGCTCGCCAAGCGCCAGATGACCTGGTTTCGTAAAGTACCGGATGTCAAATGGTTTACATACCCTTATCCCACCGAGGACATGGCGGGCGACGTTGTACGGTTCATACGAGGGACGAACGGAGAAGACGTGTAATCGGGTTTCGTACTCAGGGTGGAGTATGGCAATCGGATATAAGATTGAGCGGGACAGAAAGTACTTGAAAATATTAGGCGGAGCGGGTATCATACAATTAGTTATATATATTTTTTAATTCGATCGAAAAGATGATGGTGTGGATGAATGAAAAACAGCATTAATATCCAGGATCAGTTTCTCAACCAGATGCGCAAGGAGAAGATCCCGGTGATTATCAATCTTACGGGGAACACGCAGCTTGAGGGAACGGTCAAGAGTTTTGATAATTTTTGTATCATGCTTGAATCGGATAAAGAATATCTCATTTATAAACATGCCATTACCACAATACATCAGAAATAGATGATGTCGTCTTTCAGAGTTGCGGTCGGTCTCTTTGTGAGCCTGTGCATTGTGGGATGCGCGCATTCCATGACGGTCCAAACGTATCCCTTCGGATCTCCCATGCATCACGTCTCCAACGGAATGGCGTTTTTGGACATGGGTCTTCTGGATGATGCCTTTCGTGAGTTCGACGCGGCGCTGGAGGGAGACCCCGTATTTTCTCCCGCGTATGCAGGCAAGGGGATTTACTGGTCGATGATGGGGCTTTCGGATGTATCCCAGGGCTATATGAGCCTGGCGATCGCCTATGCCGAAAACTCACGGGAGGAGGTATTCGCCCTTGTGGCGTCGATGCAGAGGGAGTTGATACTCAAAGACGACGGGTGGTTTGATGTGGTAACCCGAACGTTTGATAAGGTCATCGAGATTGCTCCCGATAACGGGGCCGCGTATTACTGGATGGGAGTGAGCCTCATAAAGATCGGTGACGTGGACGGCGCAGGCGAAAAGTTAAGACGAGCGGCAAGCCTTACGGGCACATACAAAAATAAATCGGAGCAGCTTTTGCTGGAATTAAAAATAGAGAATTCGAGCAGGTAACCATTTTTAGCTTGACATTAACGGCATGAATTGTTACTAATTACAATGTTTTAGGCAATTATAGGCACGTAGCTCAGTGGGAGAGCGCTACCTTGACGCGGTAGAAGTCGGCGGTTCAATCCCGCCCGTGCCTACCATATCCGGCGGAGGGCATAGGGGAGCAGGGAAGCACAGGAGGGGAACGAGAGAATGGGAGATGGGGGAGTATGAGTGAGATCGTCGACCGATTGGTGTGTCTCTGTCGCCTCATGGTATAATTGTTATATGATGTGCACTCATCGTTCGTTTTTGAACACATCGAAAGCCGGCAGTTTTAAATCGGATTTGGAAAATGTCATATTGAAAATTTGCACTCAACGAGATATACTCATACATCAAATCAGTAGTAGAGAAACAGACGAGAAGGGTTTGAAACAGTAAAATCCGAATGATTGAAAAGGCAACAAACTCTTGTAGTTTGTGTTGCCTTTTTTTGCATAGTAATGTATCACAATGAACGCATCTAAAGTGGAAAGCAAAAAGCTCGCGGAATCCGGCGTATCGAAAGAAGAGACGCTTTTAAAGAAAGTCCCGGAAAACCTGCGTGGAAAAGCGGTGGCGGCGTACGTGAACGGAGAGCCGAAAGACCTGTCTCTTTCGACCCCGAAAGACGCGGACGTTCGCTTTATCACCGTTGATTCTCCCGAGGGTCTGGCGATCATCAGGCATTCGACCTCCCATGTCATGGCGGAGGCCGTGAAGTCCTTGTATCCCGATGTCAAGGTCGCCATCGGTCCTTCCATCGAAAACGGATTTTATTACGATTTTGACAAGCCCGAGCCGTTCACTCCCGATGATCTGGAAAAGATCGAGAACAAGATGAAGGAGATCGTCGGGCAGGACCTCCCCTTCGAGAGACGAGTGCTGCCGATGGCCGAGGCCCGGGCGCTGTTCGAAAAGCTCGGAGAAATATACAAGCTTGAACTCCTGGATGATATCGAGGACGATCATGTCTCCTTATACACCCAGGGAGGGTTCACCGATTTATGTCGCGGGCCCCACGTCCCATCGACCAAATCCATCAAGGCGTTCAAACTCACCTCAATCGCCGGGGCATACTGGCGGGGGGATGAGAAAAACAGGATGCTCCAGCGCATCTACGGCACCGCCTTTGCGGACAACAAGGCTCTCAAGCAGCACCTTCAGTTTCTTGAAGAGGCTAAAAAGAGGGATCACCGCAGGCTTGGGAGAGAGCTGGATCTGTTCCAGTTCAACGACGAGGCGGGAGCGGGAATGCCGATTTATCACCCGAAGGGGGCGATGGTTCGGACGATCTTGGAAGACTTCGAGCGTCGGGAGCATCTCAAAAGGGGATATGACATCGTCATGGGCCCACTGATCCTGAAAAAGGAACTGTGGGAACGATCGGGTCACTACGACAATTACCGCGACCTGATGTATTTTACCGAGGCGGACGGCCAGGAATACGGCATCAAGCCGATGAACTGTCTGGCCCACATGCTCATCTATAAATCGAGAATCAGGAGCTATCGTGACCTGCCGGTGCGGTATTTTGAACTCGGCACGGTGCACCGGCATGAGAAATCGGGGCAGTTGCACGGCCTGCTCCGGGTCAGCGCCTTCACCCAGGACGATGCACATATACTGTGCACGCCGGATCAACTGGTGGATGAGATTGTCGGGGTGATGGAGTTTATCGATTATGTGATGGGTGTGTTCGAGTTTCCATACGCAATGGAACTTTCGACACGGCCGGAAAAATCCATCGGGACAGATGAAGATTGGCAGCGGGCCACCGACGCTCTCAGATACGCCCTCGAGCGGCAGGGCCAGGAATTTGAAATAAACGAGGGGGACGGAGCCTTTTACGGCCCCAAGATTGATTTCAAGCTCAAGGATGCCTTGGGCCGCGAGTGGCAGTGCGCCACCGTCCAGTGTGATTTCACGCTGCCTGAACGGTTCGATCTAACCTTCGTCGACGCCGACGGTGAGAGAAAGCGCCCAGTCATGTTGCATAGGGTCATCCTGGGATCCGTCGATCGGTTTCTGGGAGTGCTCATCGAACACTATGCCGGAGCGTTCCCGGTGGGGCTGGCGCCGGTGCAGGCGATTGTCCTGACCATCACCGATAATCATATTGCGTATGCCCGGGATGTCGTTGATGAATTGAAACGTGCGGGGGCACGGGTTGAGGGGGATTTTCGAAATGAAAAGCTGGGCCTGAAAGTTCGGGAGGCGCAGCTCCAAAAGATCCCATATGCCCTGATTATCGGCGATAATGAGGTTGAAGCAAAACAGGTAACGCCCAGAGCATTGGGAGGGAAAAACCTTGACCCGATGAGCGTCGAGGAATTTCTTTCATTAATCAGGAGCGAGAGCTCCGTATTTTGGAGGGTATAAATAAAAGACAAATCGAAAAACGTAAGAGTCAATCACCGGATCAGAGCCGATGAGGTACGCCTGATCGGCTCGGATGGTGAGCAGTTGGGGGTTGTCAGCATCGGTGAGGCACGGGAACGGGCTGAAGAAGCGGGACTCGATCTCGTTGAAGTAGCCCCGAACGCCGATCCCCCCGTGTGCCGTATCATGGACTACGGGAAATACAAGTATCAGTTGAGCAAGAAGGCTCACGATGCGAAGAAGAAGCAGTCCGTGGTCAGCATCAAGGAGGTCAAGGTCAGCCCCAAAACCCAGGAGCATGACCTGTCGTTCAAGATACGGCATATGCAAGAGTTCCTGGAAAACGGGGACAAGGTAAAGGTGACCATGGTTTTCAGGGGCCGGGAAATAACGCATACGGATATCGGTCGTAAGGTCCTGGATAGGGTCGTCGCGGATATTGAGGAGTTCGGGACCGTGGAGGCCAACCCCAAGCTAGAAGGCCGACACATGGTCATGATTATTGCCCCGAAAAAGTAGCAACGACTTCGTATTGCACGGTAACGGTGTGCGCACCGCCAATTTCCAGCGATAGACTCAGAGCCTGCGGGAACGATCGCGAGGAGTATCATGCCCAAAATCAAGACAAATAGAGGTGCGGCAAAACGGTTTAAAACAACCGCAAAAGGCAAGTTCAAAAGAGAGCGCGCCTTTGCCAACCATATTTTAACGAAGAAAAGTAGAAAGCGTAAAAGACGCCTGAGAGACTCAACCACCGTTGATGCTCATAATACGAAGGCCTTGAAGCGCCTGCTTCCATACGCGTAATACAGACACACAACACATTCGATACGCGCACCCGCACTCTCTGCCGCTGTCTATTCATCGGTGGTGAGCGGGTGCGTCGATCGTGATAGAGGAGCGACAGATCATGTCACGAGTGGTTCGAGGAACAAAGGCGCGCAGACGCCGTAAAAAAATCCTCAAGGCCGCCAAGGGATACGTGGGCGGACGTTCACGGGGATTCAAGGCCGCCAAGGAGACCTGGGAACGGGCGATGATGTACGCCTATCGGGACAGGCGGACGAAAAAGCGGGAGATGAGAAAACTCTGGATCGTCCGCATCAACGCCGCCGTCCGGGAACACGGAATGTCGTACAGCACGTTCATCGGCGGATTGAACAAGGCGGGCGTGGAGGTGGATCGAAAAAGCCTGGCGGACCTGGCGGTTCACGATTCAAAGGCCTTCGGAAAACTCGTTGAAATCTCCAAAGAGCACGCGTAACAAATGTTTGATCGGATACATGCCATAAAGGATCGGGCGCTGGCGGAGATACAGGACGCTATTGATACCGATACGGTTGAGAAGCTCAGGGTTCGTTATATCGGCAGGAAAGGGGAGTTGACCGGCATCCTTCGGGACATGGTCAACCTTTCAAACGATGAACGTCCCATAGTCGGCAAGTTAGCCAACGAGGTAAAATCCCTCATCTCCAACGCTATTGACACCACCCTGGATAGAATAAACTCCCAGGAAGGCGTCGCGGGCTCGTCGTCGTTTGATTACACCCTCCCGGGACGTACTGGTTATATCGGCCATACCCATCCGATTACCCTGGTATACAACCAGATCGTCGACATTTTTATAGGAATGGGGTTCGATCTGGCCGAGGGGCCGGAGGTGGAGCTGGATTACTATAACTTCGAGGCTCTGAACTTCCCGAAGCACCACCCCGCTCGGGATATGCAGGATACCTTCTATATCGATGAAGATGTCTTGCTCAGAACCCATACGTCCCCCGTTCAGGTACGGGTCATGGAAAACCAGCCGCCGCCGGTGAAAATCATCGCGCCGGGCAAGGTATATCGACATGACTATGATGTGTCCCATACGCCGATGTTCCACCAGGTGGAGGGACTCATGGTCGGCGATGACATCAGCATGGCGGACCTCAAGGGGGTGCTGACCGCTTTCGTTCATGCCATGTACGGAAAAAAGAAAAAGCTCAGGTTTCGCCCCAGCTTCTTCCCGTTCACAGAGCCCAGCGCCGAGATCGATATTCAATGCGTCATTTGCAACGGTGCCGGCTGTCGGGTCTGTAAGGGCACCGGCTGGATTGAAATTCTCGGCTCAGGCATGGTGGATCCGAACGTGTTCCGTATGGTCGGGTACGATCCCGAAGAGGTGTCTGGCTTTGCCTTCGGCATGGGGATAGAGCGAATCGCAATGCTGAAATACGGCATCGACGATCTCAGACTCTTGTTTGAAAATGACATCCGCTTCATCTCTCAGTTCTAGCGGTTTCAACATATGAAAACGACATTACAGTGGCTCCGGGAATTTGTCGACATCGATATGGATGTCGAGCCTTTTAGTGATCTTCTGACAATGTCCGGCCTGGAGGTCGAGGAGGTAGTGCGTCTCGGCGAGGGCCTGGATGCAATCATTGTGGGCGAGATTGTCGAGGTGACACCTCACCCGGAATCGGATACCCTTTTCGTGGCGAAGGTGAATACCGGCGGCCAGACCATCGGGCTCGTCAGCAGCGCCCCCAATGTCACCGTCGGACTCAAGACCGCCCTGGCGCTTCCGGGGACTCGGCTTCCCGGTGGCATGACCGTCGAGAAGCGGAAATTTAAGGGCGTCGAATCCGCCGGCGTGCTCCTGGCCGAGGACGAACTGGGGATCACCCAGGATCATACGGGGCTTATTGAGCTTCCCGATACGGCAAAACCGGGCCAGGCGATAGACACGATCCTCGATGTATCGGATTACCTGTTCGATATCTCCATCACACCGAACCGATCGGATTGCCTGAGCATCATCGGGCTGGCTCGGGACATCGCGGCGATGCTCAATGCCCCCCTTCACATCCCGAAGATTACTTTTCCCGAGGAGGGTGATGACATCACCTCACTCACATCCGTTGATGTGAAAGACAAGGATCTGTGTCCGCGATATGTCGCCCGGGTCATCCAGGATGTTTCCATCGAAAGATCTCCGCTCTGGATGAGAATGCGTCTCTCTGCCCTCGGGATTCGGGACATCAACAACATCGTCGATATATCGAACTACGTTCTTTTGGAATACGGACAGCCCCTTCACACATTCGACTATAATCTGCTCGAAGAAAACAGGATCGTTGTCAAGCGGGCGAAAAAAGGGGAAACATTTTTCACGCTGGACGCCGTCGAGCGTACCCTGTCCGACGATATTCTGATGATATGCGACGGGAAGCGGCCTGTGGCCATCGGAGGCATCATGGGCGGCGCCAACTCGGAGATACAAGACGACACCGATACGGTGCTTTTAGAGAGCGCCTTTTTCCATCCGCCCTCCATTCATCAATCCGCCCGATACCTCAACCTGATGACCGAGGCGGCCTATCGCTTTGAGCGTGGGGTTGACCCCGGCGGACAGGCGACGGCCGCCGACCGGGCCACGCAACTGATGGTGGATCTGGCGGGGGGGAAAGCGGCCAAGGGAATCATCGATGAGGTCGGATCCGTGCCCGTGCGCCCGACGATTCACCTCAGACCGGAGCGCGCCCGGAAGATTATCGGATTCGACGTCACCACGGAAGAGACCGTGGATATCATGACCCGGCTTTCCATGGACGTCAAGAAAAAGAAGAGCGACCTGCTCGATGTCACCCCACCGTCGTACCGGCTGGACCTCGATCGCGAAATCGATCTCATCGAGGAGGTGGCCCGGATAAAGGGATACGACGAGATACCGGAGACGCTTCCCGAGATAGCGATGGGGCACAAAGTACGAACGGAGCATGAGAGACTGGCGCGACGGGCGTTCGATGTGATGATCTCGGAGGGATTCTCGGAGATTATCACCTATAGCTTTATCGAGCGGGATACCTTTGCGCGGCTGGGCATGGAAAACGGCTCGTCGGTGGAGTTGAAAAATCCGATGAGCGAAGAGATGGCGGTCATGCGCACGACCCTCATACCGGGGATAGTCAAGGTCGCTGCGGGCAACATGAACCACCTCAATACTGATCTCAAACTCTTTGAAATCGCCCGGGTCTATACCCCAAGGAAGCAGGAAAAGCTCCCGGATGAACCGTATATGTTATCGGCGCTGATATCCGGTGATCGATACCCCAAACAATGGGGCAGGGAAATACAGCCCATGGATTTCTTCGATCTGAAGGGTACCTGGGAGACATTGGTAAAGAGAATCGGCGTTTCCGATGTTTCCTATGACGATGCGGGGTCGATTCCATACCTGGATTCGGTGGAATCGTGCGTCATCAAGATAGGTGGAGATATCATCGGAGTGATGGGAAAGCTCGATGAGAACGTCGCCGAGAGATATGACCTGAACCGCACCGTATATGTGATGGAAGTAAACCTAACAGCCTTGGAGAAGGTTGAGAAGGAGGTTATTACCTACACTTCCATACCGAGATACCCCCCCGTACTCAGGGATATCGCCATGATTGTGGCGGAGAGTGTACGTTCACGGGATATCGTCGAAGCAGTGCGGGATGCAACGGGTGATATCGGCAGGGATATAACCGTATTCGATGTCTATACGGGCAGGCAGATAGACGAGGGAAAGAAAAGCTTGGCGTTGAGTGTCATGTATCAATCTGATGAGCGGACGTTGACGGATGAAGAGGTGAATACTGTGCACAGCAGGGTTATCGATGTGCTTGAAAAGACGCTGAGCGTACAAATACGATAACCGTTATAAGGGAGGTCGCATGTGACTAAGGCAGATTTAGTCAATTGTATCTACAAGAACCTCGATATCACAAAAAAGGAATCCGCAATTATCGTTGATGAACTGTTTGAGATCATCAAACAAACCCTGGAAAGCGGTGAGAAGGTAAAAATTTCCGGGTTCGGAAATTTTGTCGTAAGGCAAAAGGAGACAAGGAAGGGCAGAAACCCGCACACCGGCGATGAGCTGGAAATCGCCGCCCGCAAAGTGGTTACATTCAAGCCGAGCCAAATCCTTAAAAGAGCCTTGAACGATTAACATTTTACTTGCCATTTCTATACCGTTGCTGTTATATTACCTATTTTAAATCACACCCCTTTCCAGGGTGGAAGTTGTAATAATCCAAACGGTTTTCTGTATCGGTATCGAGGAAAAATTAAAGAGAGCATAAAAGACATTTCCAGGACACATCGGGACGTGGCGCAGCCTGGTTAGCGCGCATGACTGGGGGTCATGAGGTCGGAGGTTCAAATCCTCTCGTCCCGACCAATAATTTCAAGGGGTTACGAGATTTTGTAACCCCTTTTTTTATGGTGTAGAATAAATAGTAGAATAACTATTTTTTGAATTGTATTACGTTCGCATCTTCCCGTTTGAAGCCTAACATATCAACCGTTCTATCAAGGTGCTGGTCTGTCACGTTTAGATACGGTTGGGTCGTGCTAATATCTGAATGGCCGAGAAGTTGCCGGACAGATTCAAAATCAGCACCTGCCATCTGAGACATGATGTTTCTCCATTATACTTCTTATGGAGAATACAACTCTCTTTGTAATCTATGGAACATCGAATTATACCAAAACAATTGAATCGTAATGAAAAGAAATAAAAAACAATTGCGTATTAAAGTTACTGATCCTCTCAGAGGCGAATAATCATAAAAAATTAGTAGAAAAATAAAGTAGGTGGTATGAATTGATAGAATTATTAAACAAAAAAGATAAACCCAGAAATATATTATTGGTTTCGCGGAAATCTGAGGAATGAAATTTGAAACATCTACATTGAACTTTTTCTTCTTAAATTGCTGAAAAATGCGTATTGCATGTCTGATTTCTCTTCTTTCATCTTTTCTTAAAGGCTCCGCTAAAGCTATAATTGCCTGTAATGAATTGCATCCATATACTAAAAAAGCACCCATAATAAGAAAAAGCTCACCGCCAAGCAAAGTCAAATAAAGACTATGGTAAAGGGAATATTGTTTAATAAAAAAGAATAGCAAAAGGAACACGAAAATGTGCCAAAGGATCGTTACTATTATTGTAATATAACCGCCCAAAAACCATCGATCTTCATTTGCTGCCATGATAAAAGGAATAGTAAGCCACCAGAGGATAAAACTTATTATGGCAAATATACCTGATACCAAGAAAATAGTTTCCGTGATATTTTGTAATCTTGTTATTCCTTGGGCTTCTAGTAACCAGCCGAATATGGTTGCGGATATTACTATCGAATAGCATAATGCATTACCTTCTCTGATTAGTTTTGGATATAGGAGTTTGAAAGGAAAATCGCCCCACAAGTAATTAAGAAAATATTTGATAAAATTCTTTGAAGGATTATTCCGTGGCATTTTATGAGTAGATGGTACGTATTTAGGTGCAAGAATTATTTCATAAGGCCCTCCTAATGCTAATTTGTCAGTTATCAATATGGGATGTTGGCTTTTTAAATAATCTTCTTCTGTCCTGAACGAGACTTGAGTTGACAGTGGCCGTACCTCCCGGCATGTCAATGGCGGTTACACAGTCATAACCTGCCGATCCAGA
>JAFGFE010000034.1 GCA_016931225.1 Candidatus Zymogenaceae bacterium | reverse complement strand
GTCTCGAAGGTAAAGTCTCCCCGGGTGAAGTTCGTGGTACAGCCGCCCACCTTGTGGTGCTGTTCAAGCACCAGCACCTTCAGCCCGCTGGCGGCCAGGTGCGCCCCGGCGGAGAGTCCGCCCATGCCGGCGCCGATGATGATAACGTCATAATCCGCTTCATGGGTCGGCGGTTTTGGCCCCCCGCAGCCGAATGTTGCCAGGAACATACCGGCAACAGTTATTGCAAGAAGCGCGGTGATAAATCGCTTGTGTGGTTTCATGGCTTCCTCCTTATGAAAGAATGTGTGATTTGAGCGATTTATTGTTTTCCCTGATTTTCGATCATCTTTTTCACACGGTTTTGAAAGAGACGCCGCATGATGTAGCTTCTCATCTCGTCGGATCGCTCGGATAGAATCGTCGTGATCTTGATGTTCTCCGTGGTTGATTTTCCCTTGACAAGCTTCTTTCTGAGCTGTATCTCCTCCTCGACGATCTGTTTCCCCATCTCGACGTAAAAACCCATGTCCCGGATATCGACTCCCAGTTCCAAGCAGCCCTGGGAGATCAGGCGGGCAAACGTCAGGTCCTCTTCGTTATAGGGGCGCTTGCTTCCCCTATTGAAGGGAATGAGTAATCCCATCTCTTCCATGGTATTCAGAAGATTAGAATCAATCTCTGCGGCCTTGAGAAACTCCTCGCGGGAAAAGAATGTATGGGCTCCTCCAAGCTTCGACCCGAAAATCGCGTCCTCCAGGGTGAGGAGGCCGTTGAGATTGGCCCCCTTGTCTATGCTCTTGAGGATGTTTTTTATCACCGACAGCGGGTAGTATTTGTTCTCTTGAAGATTGCGCACCAGGGCGATGCGGTCGATGCATGATTCGTCGTAATAGGCCATGGATTTGTTTATTTTCTCCGGCTTGGGCAGAAGTCCCTCCTTGACGTAATAGCGGATCGTCGATTGGGGGACGCCGGTGATTTTTTCCAGTTCGCTGATTTTAAGGGGCATAATGAGCCATGATGGTTAGGTGTGAAGATTAAAGTGATACTTCGAAATGTATCATAGTAAAAAAACGACTATTCTGTCAAGTCATTTTAAGGCCAATATATCGGAGGGAACAGTCATGATGTTCTCGGGGCATATAAATATATTCGAAAAGGACGGAGAGACACCGGCGACAAGAAAAGCATCGCCCCGATTCCCCGTTTTTGTGAAAGGCGATGGAATCGGGACGATTGCTGATGTGTCTGTCCGGGCTTTTCGGGAATATACAACCCCCGAAGGGCCATAGAAGCCGCCTATTCGATTCCCTCCATATCCATGATCAAGCGGGCCGCCCGCCAGCCGTTGACCTGTCCGGCGCTGACGCCGTGCCAACCCTGGGTCCAGTTGCTGGAGATGAAGAGATTATCGATGGGGGTGTCATTGGGGATCTTTTCCCACTGATCGGGGGACATGTAGAACCCGTAGATGATACCCTCACGGTTCTTGGTAAACTCGTTGATGGTCACCGGAGTGAATATCTCCATCTCCTCGATGATTCCGGGATCACCAAGCTCGGGGATGATATCCGCTGCGGTTTCGATCATCTCCCGGCCGATCTCCTCCTTCATCGCCTGGTATTCGTCTGGATCCTTGGGCCAGATGTTGTAGTCGCTGTATGCCATCAGTACGACGGTGCTCTTTCCGGGCGGTGCATAGATCGGGTCGCCGTAGTTGGAGTAGATGGTGATGACAACGCCGACCTCGGCTATGTCGCCGCTCATCCAGCTGTTGTAGATGACCGTGCTGTCCATGGTCTTGTTGTAGAATATCTCGGTGTCGTGATAGCCCATGGCCGCGAGATCCACGTTGAGTCCCATGTAGACGCCGCAAATAGAGTTGGAGACCTTGAGGCTCTTGATACGGTCCACGTAATCGGTTGGGAAGTTCTCCTCTCCCACCAGGGTGAAGACCATCTGGAAGGGATCGGTGTTGCAGATGACATATCGGCCGGTATAGACGTCCCCGTATTCGGTGACCACACCCTTCGCCATGCCGTCCTCGATGATGATCTCGGTGACGAGCTTTCCGGTGAGCACCGTTCCCCCCAGCTCTTCGATGCGCTCGGCGTAAGCGTTCGACAGGGCCTGAGACGTGCCTGTAACGTGGCAGACGCCGTCGGACATGAAGACACCCATGGCCGCCATATGGAGAAGCGCCGTCTGATCGGGCACAGGACCCGTGTAGTAGAGCCACAGCTGGCTGACCACCGCCTTGATGTCTTCATCGGTGAAACACTCGTCCATCAGGTCCTGGAGGGTCTTGTCACCGGACCAGGTCATGAGGGTCTTGTGCTTGAGGGGCACAGACAGCTTGAGTTTGAGGGCCTTGAATCCGGTGTAGCGAAACAGGTTCTTGATGTCAAGGATGTCGCTGTAGAGGGTGGCGCAGAGGGTGTGAAATTTCTCAATGCCTTCCGCCTCTTCGGGCCATTGCTCCAGGAGGGCATTGTCCCATGCCTCCCAGTTCTCGCTGGGCATCGTGATGTCTATATCGCCGGGATAGATGGAGCGGTAAAATTCCGGCAGCTCGTACACTTCCACCTTCTCGCCCACGCCGCATATTTCCAAAAGCTTGAAAAGACCACCGCCGCTCCTTCCGGGAACGCCGCCGGCCATTTCGTGCAGGGCGACATCGAAAACAAAATCCCCTCGGGTGAAGTTTGTGGTACAGCCGCCCACCTTGTGATGTTGTTCAAGGAGCAGCACTTTCAGACCGTTGGACGCAAGATGCGCCCCGGCGGAAAGCCCCGCCATCCCGCCGCCGACGATGATGACATCGTATTCGGCGTCAAAGGTGGGAACGGTTTTTTTCCCGCATCCCCAGATTCCCAGGAGGGAGACGGCTGAGACGAGACATATCGTCACAATCCACCACTTCCGTCTCGTATTCATAATTGCACTCCTTTGATTCGCATGCTTGACTCGGTCGTCGGACACCGGCATTGTGTGGTGCACAAAACGTTGTGACATCGTGTTTCCGTGATACATACCGGCGTTCCGCACATCTCGAACAAATTGTTGAGCCGATCTTGTGTATGCAAATGGAGGCCCCTGCGTTCCCGCAGGGGCCTGTTCAGACGATATCGTCTATGGTCGCTGTTTGTGGCAGCCGAGACATTCGGTCGGCGGACTCTGGCCTTCGGCGATCTTATCCATATGGCACAGCACGCAGTTTCGATGCATTGCGTCCTTGAATGTGATTTCGGCGTCCATGTTATGACAGGATCCGCATGTCGGCGGCACACCGGAGACGAAGTCCTCGTCGTTGGTGTGATGGCAGGTCACGCAGCTGATGTCGTAGTTGGCCTGGTGATTCTGATGGTCGAATTCCACCGGCAGATAGCGCAGCGTCGCCTTTGTGGTATCGTCGATATAAATGACATCCGGGCCGTATTCCTGGCAGAGAGCGATGAGCCCCGCACAGGCAAAAAAGAGTACCGACGTTGTTACAATACACAGTAGTTTTTTCCTCTTCATCAGTTTCCTCCTATTCGATGCCTTCAACGTCCATGATTAATCGTGCAGCCATCCAGCCGTTGACCTGGGCCGGCCCCACACCATGCCACGCCTTCGTCCAGTTTCCCGCGATGTATATGTTATCGATGGGCGTGCTATTGGGTATTTTTTCCCAGTGTTCCAGGTCGGTGTAAAAACCGTACGGGATGCCGTGGTAATTTTTGGTGAATTCGGCGATCGTCACCGGCGTCATGACTTCCATGACTTCGATGTTTGTGGGATCGGCCAGCTCCGGTATGACGTTCGCCGCCAGCTCCAGCATCTCCCATGCCTTTTCATCCTTCATCTTCTGATACTCCTCGGGGTCCTTGGGCCAGGAGTCGTAGTCGGAGTATTCCAGCACCGCAACCACCGATTTTCCGGGCGGGGCGTAGATCGGGTCGCCGTAGTTGCTGTACACGGTAATGGAGACCATGCCCTCGGCGAAATTGGCGCTCATCATATTGTCGTAGAGCACTTCCGTGTCGGTGGTGGTGTTATAGAAGGTTTCGGTGTCGTTGTAGCCCAGCGCCTTCAGGTCGATGTTCAGGCCCAGATAGGTGACGAAGAGGGAGTTGGCTATCTTCATCCCGGCGATCTTTTCGACGTATTTCGCCGGGAGGTTCTCTTCGCCGATGAGGGTGTAGATCATCTGGAAGGGGTCTGTGTTGCAGAGAACATAGCGGCCGGTATAGACATCACCGTATTCGGTGACGACGCCCTTGGCAATGCCGTCCTCGATGATGATCTCGGTGACGAGTTTTCCGGTGAGCACCGTTCCTCCCATCTCCTCAATACGCTCGGCATATGCGTTCGAAAGCACCTGGGAGGTACCCATAACGTGCTTGACGCCGCTGGACAAAAAGACTTCCGTGGCCGCCAGGGTCAGAAGCGACGTCTGGTCCGGCACCGGGGCGCCGTAGTAGACCCAGAGCTGGTAGACAACCGCCTTGAGGTACTCGTCGGTAAAGCACTCATCCATCAACTCCTCAAGGGTCCGCTTGCTCCAGGTTAAGAGAGACTTGTGCTTGAAGGGGACGGACATCTTTTTGGTGAAGGCCTCAAATCCGCTGTAACGAAAGAGCTGGCTGACACCCATGATATCCGCGTACACCGTGGTGCACAGATCATGAAACTTGTCGATGCCTTCGGCTTCTTCCGGCCACTGTTCCTTGAGGGTATTGTCCCATCCCTCCCAGTCGGTGGGCATGGTGATATCCACTCCAGGGTCCCCCGGATAGATGGAGCGGTAGAAATCGGGAAGGTCATAGATTTCCACCTTGTCCCGGACGCCGCACAGCTCCATCAGCTTCAGTGTGCCTCCGCCCGACATCTCGTGCAAAGCCACCTCGAACGTATAATCGTCGCGAGTGAAGTTCGTGGTACAACCGCCCACCTTGTGATGCTGTTCCAGCACCAGCACCTTCAGTCCGTTGGACGCCAGGTGCGCTCCGGCGGAGAGGCCTCCCAAGCCGGCGCCGATGATGATCACGTCGTATTCCGCCTCATGGGTGGGCGGGGTCTTTTTTCCGCAGCCTGCGGCAAACAGGAATGCGAAGGCGACGACGAGGGCGATGGCAGCACGATATCGATTGTTTCTTTTTCTCATGCTTCCCTCCAAAAAAATAATACCGTATATGAGGTGCGACTGTAAAAAACCGCACATACTTGAAGCTTAAAGTGAAACTTGAAGACGCCTCCAGTGTATTGAAACGAGAAAAAAAGTCAAGAATTTTCGAAACATCCCTGAAAGAAAATTGCTGCCAATTTATATGAGGGTATGCGGTGAGTATGATACAATGGGGGCGGTTTCAAAGATACTTTTTTTAAGCTGAGCGGCATGATGCCGGAAGTTGTCGCCTTTTTTACATCGGTGTCGCCCGTCGGCTCGGGAGAACGGATGCGGTGAGATACGACGGATCGATCGGTATTGAAAACGACGCCCCGGGAAACGGCCTTGCACAGCTTTTAGAGGCGTACCTCTTCTGGGTGCTGTTGCAGGGAAAGGGGAGGGAGAGGGAGCTGAGGGATCTGAACTTGACGGTGGGGATCGACATCACCGACAGCGATACAAGCGTCACCGTCCGCTTCACGGGAGAAAGGGTACATATTACAAACGGTATGGATGAACGCAGTGACGTGGCGATGCGGACCACCGCCGCCCGTGCCCTGTCTTTTTCCGGCGTGGTGTTTTCCGGGGATCTAATCGGGTATCTCACCGAGGGGAGGAGAAACGCCCTGGACGCCCTGTCCTCGGGCGAGCTGGAGATATCGGGACTGGTGGCGAACCTGCCCCGGGTGATTCGACTCCTGAAGGCCGTCTCGAGGCCCTGAGTCGTCGGCGGCGGAGGCAACACCGCGACGAGCCGTTACCGATCGAGGGTCTCCACCTCTCCGCCGTTCTTCAGGGAGCGCTCCCCCGCCTCCAGCACCCTCACCACCGCCAGCCCCTCCTCGGGGCCCGAGAGCGGATTACTCATCTCACGAACGCAGGATGCGAAATGCTTCATCTCCTTGACCAGCGGCTCCGTGCCGGGCACCAGGGGAATTGTGATGTCGCCGTGCCTGACGAGAATCGCCTCCCCGAAGTCGGCGGTCGGCTTGACGTCCGCGCCCTTGTTGTAAATACGGATTTTCTCGTTCGCCTGCATGTCGTCGAACACCAGCATTTTTTTTGATCCCACCACCACGAGCTTTCGCTCCTTGTGCGGGTCGAGCCACGATACGTGTATCTGGGCCATACACCCGTTCGGATAATCGAGATTGCAGAAGACGACGTCCTCGATCCCCTTTCTCAAAAATGAGCTTCCGTGGGCCGAAATCCGGTGAGGGAGATCCTTCATGAAGTGGTTGACCAGCGAGATATCGTGGGGCGCCAGGGACCACAGGGCGTTTTCATCATCCCGTACCACGCCCAGATTGATGCGCTTCGAGTATATATAGTGAATGTCACCCAGTTCCCCGCTGTCGATGATCGTTTTTGTCAGCTCCACCGCCGGATGGTAGATCAGGAGGTGTCCCACCATCAGAGGAATTCGTTTCGCCCGAGAGATATCGACCAGTTCCTCGGCGTCCGAGACCGACAGGGCCATGGGCTTTTCCACGAATACCGGCATATCAAGATCAAGGAACGTGCGGGCAAGCTTTGCGTGGGTGGAGGAAGGGGTTGCGACGACCGCGGCGTCCACCTCGCATTCCGAGATGAGGGCGTCGACCGTCTCAAAGGGTGTGATGTGCGGATTTCGCCTTAGAGCGGCGTCGAGCCGCGCCGCATTCTGATCGCACACGGCGACAAGCGTTACCTCATCGAGGCGCTCCAGCGCATTGAGTATGTTCGATCCCCATCCACCGAGACCGATAAGAGCCATTCGTGTCTGTTTCATATCGTGTCCTTTTTTCGCAAAAAAGGCGCCTGCATGTTTCGGGAAAAAGGTTATTGCTCCGTGCCGGTGAGCCGCGCCAGCACCGAGAAGACCGTATCGAGTCGCTGGGCGTCGTTGAGGCGAAACAGGATGCTCCGCACACGACCCACCGCCCGTTGATACGAAGCGATGGCCCGGACGGACTCGTGAGAGCGGATGGACGACTCCATCGTGTGCATTGTCTGTTCCGTCCATTCGGCCCTTTCTTTGGCGAATCTGGCGGCCAGGCGTCCCGTGTGATACCCGATGAGGAAGGAGGATACGATGCCGCAGCCGCCCTTCTGTTCCACCTGTCCCGCCGCATCCCCGGTCAACACCAGGCCCGGGAACGGGACAAAACGGGGGACGAACCCCCCCATTGGGATCGAGGTGGAAAGGCTGTATACGGGGCGGGCGTCCCTGATCCTTTCGGTGAAGACCGGGTGGAATGACGCAAAGGAATCGAACAGGCGCGCCATGTAGTGTTGATCGTAGGCGCCGGTGCTGTCTTTCATGTAGTTTGTGAAAACCAAAAGGCCAGCCTCGGCGAGGTCCTGTGTCCTGGGAAAGAGAAATCCCATGCCGATCGGTTCGTCCCGATAGATGTGAAAAAAGAATTCCAGCCGATTGTCGGGCATGGAAACGCCGCTCATCAGGTATTTGATGGCGGGAAGGTTGATGTTTGTCCGGTCGATCCCGACGATATCCCCGGTTATGCCGTTACAGCCGTCGGCGCCGATGACTACCGGAGAGGTGATCCGCTCGGGCCCGCCGCCGTTTTGCACGATTATACCGCGTACGTTTTCACCTTCCCGTATCAGGTCGATCACCCGTGTCTCGGTGGTGATGGAAAGACCTTTTTTACGGGCGATGTCCGTCATGTCGGACATGAAGTCGCTCCAGCTGAAAATGATGTTCGGGTCGGACGAGGACTTGTCGATATAATACCGATCGGTGGAGGAGTAGTACCGCCGGCGATCGACGCGGTTTATCTCGTGCCGGGAGAAAAAACTGTCTCCCAGGATATCTTCCATCTCCCGGTTGAAATGGATGGTTTCCCCCTTTTTTACCCTCCCCACGTCATCCTGGGCCTCGATGACCTCCACCCGAGCGCCTTCGGAGAGCGCCCCCAGTCCCGCGCCGATGCCTCCGGGGCCCGCTCCGATTACCGCAACATCGACATATGGTTTGTGCATCACATGTCTCCTGTAGAATATATACTGCCAATCATGACATGAATACCAATCGATTTGATTATGTATATACCATCATACCACGAAATGTGACAAGGACAAAAGAGTTGCAAAACGAGGGTGTACGGTTACAATAGAGACGATTATGCTTTCATGAACTGCTGTGAAAGTTCACGTGAGCGGCCCGATCGGGCCGGTTCTCTTGTGCGGGTATGGAGGATGTGTATGTACCTTGAAAAATTTCGCCTGGACGGAAAAACCGCAGTCATCACCGGCGGCAGTCGCGGCATTGGGCGGGAGATCGCCTTGGCCTACGCCGAGGCGGGGGCGAACGTGGTGGTCGCCAGTCGTAAGCTCCCTGATCTTGAGAAGGTGGTTGCTGAGATCACGGACCGGGGAGGGAGAGGCATGGCCGTCGCCGCTCATGCCGGAAGGATGGATGACCTGAAAAATCTAATCGATGAGACGGTCGGCGCCTTCAATGGTGTTGACATCCTCGTCAATAACGCCGCCATCAATCCGGTCTTCGGGCCCGTGGAAAGCATGGACGAGGCGCTGTTCGACAAAATGATCGACGTGAATGTGAAAGCCTGCCTCTTTTTGAGCACAATAGCGCTTCCGAGCATGGAGGAGAAGGGCGGAGGTGTGATCGTCAACATCGCCTCGGTGGAGGGATTCAGCCCGTCTTTCGGTACCGGGGTGTACAATATCACCAAGGCGGCGGTCGTTATGCTCACGAAGGTGCTCGCCGGCGAATGGGCATCGAAAAACATCCGGGTCAACTGCATCGCCCCGGGGCTGATCAAGACGCACTTTTCGGAATTTCTCTGGTCCAACGATCAGCCACGAGAGATTTTCGAAGGGAAATGCCCAATGCGGCGGGTGGGAGAGCCGGACGAAATCGCAGGCCTCGCCCTGTACCTGGCGTCCCCGGCGTCGTCATACACGACGGGGGCGGTATTCGTGGCGGACGGCGGACTTCTGATATAGGGGTGTCTGTCAGTTCGCCTTTTTGAGGGTATCCCGGGCCAGGTAGTCGTCCAGCCAGTAGGCACCGGGATTGCTCTTGAATGACAGTACCCTCCCGATGTCTCTGATATCCGCAGCCTGGTGGTATTTGAAATAGGTCATCCCGCCTGTGACGGCGATCACCTCGAGCTTGCCGGTCATGTGGGACATGGTGAACCGCGCCCGCTTCGCCAGGCCCGATACCATCCCCTTGGCGCCCTCGATAACATGATACGCCTCCTCCACCGGCACGGCGTAGTTCTCGTTGCCCACCACCGGCCTGCACTGAAAGATATAGTAGGGGGGGACGCCGATATAGGAGAGTTTCTTGAACAGCTCGGCCATGGTACGGCTGTCGTCGTTGACGCCCCGGATGATCGGGGTCTGGTTTACCGTGACGGCGCCTGAGCTCCTGAGCATGTACATGGCCTGTACGGCGAGGTCGGTCAGCTCCCGGGGGTGGTTGAAGTGGGTCATGAAGTAGATCCGCCGGTCGCTGAGACTGTACTTGTGGATCATATCGATCAGGCCCGGGTCTTCGATGATGCGATAGGGATAGAATGCGGGCAAACGGGTGCCGATGCGGATGATTTTAACGTGCTCGATCTCCCGAATCTGCTGGATGATATCCTCCAACCTCCCGGTGGACAGCATCAGGGCGTCTCCGCCGGTGAGCAGAACGTTCGTGATCTCCGGGTGCTCCCGGATATAATCCAGTCCGTCGGAGACGTCCCGTTCTATCTCGTTCCCGTCGCCGATGAAGAGGCGTTTTCGAAAACAGAACCGGCACAGTCCCCCGCATGCATCGCTTACCAGGAGCAGGGCGGTTTCACGGTATTTGTGCTGAAGCCCCGGAACCTTGGTGTAGATGTCTTCATGTGAGGCATCGAGGCTCCCCCAGTTGGAGAGCTCGTCGGGGTGGGGAATGATGATGCGCCTGATCGGATCGTTCGGATCGTCGAAATTCACCAGTGAAAGGTAATAGTCGTTGGACAAAAACTCGAACGTATCCGTCACACTTTTCAGTTCGGCCTTTTCATCCGGGGATAATTGGGGGAGTTTCTCGATACTGTGTATAAATTTGTATGGCATGTCTTTGTCTCCCGCTGTTTTTAGGCCAAAGAAACCCACGGCAGAGTCTGGTACATGCGACAATGCCCCGTTTGGGATGGATCAATTTCAGTCAGTGAATAACGTGAGTATGTGACAGAGTCAGCAATGCACCATAAGATACACCCTGTCATATGAGGTATATTTTCCCCTTTTAATATATCAATACCGATATCGGTTTGCAAGGAAAATAGGGGAAAACCGGATGAAAAAAATTGATTACTCACCGATCGCTTACGGAACGGTTCCGATCGAAAATGAAACTGGTCGGAGGAGATTTTATATCTTGACAAATACCGGGTGTTTCGATATGTTTGTCTTTGCACAGTCACAGGCGGTTAACTCAGTGGTTAGAGTGCCATCCTCACACGGTGGAAGTCGCTGGTTCAAATCCAGTACCGCCTACCATGAAAAAAGGACCTGCCGGTTTATCTGAGGTGTGAGCGGAATACCGTGACATCTCAGTAGAGCGGCGGGTTTTTTATGTATCGTTCGTTATTCATTGATATTCAGCTCGCATCACCCGCATAAAAAAACCGACAGACCGCATCACGAGGGAGCCGGGCATCCATGAGCCAAAAGAAGCACACGGCGCGGCCGTCCGTTCGCACCGTCCCCGCAACCTATTTCGACGTTCAGGCCTACTGGGGCGCCACAAAGCATATGGGGGGACGGCGCGCCACCGACGAGCTTATCGGGCTGTGCGGTATCGATGCCGATTCCCTGGTCCTCGAAATCGGATGCGGAGTGGGGGTGACGACGTCGATGCTTGCGGGCCGGATCGGCTGTCGGGTCGTGGCGCTGGATCGAAACCTCATGATGCTCTCACGGGCCGGGGAGCGCGCCCGGCGGGAGGGGGATGATGTGCGGGTGATGTTCGTGTGTGCGGACGCGCGGCATATCCCCTTTCGTGAGGGTGTGTTCGACGTCGTCATGAGCGAGTCGGCAACCACCTTTGTGTCGGAGAAGAGGGAGGCGGTAAGGGACTACGTTCGGGCGACTGTTCCCGGGGGGAGAGTGGGGGTGAACGAGGAGATATGGCACGAGCCGCCCAACGAATCGATGGCGTCGTACGTGGAAGACGTCCTTGAGATTCCATCCGGCATTCCCGATGCGGATGGGTGGATCACGCTGTTGCGGGACGCCGGCCTTTCGAACATCGTCGCCCGCCCCCGGCATTTCAGGATTATCGGTCAGTTTTTGGATGAGCTGGGAAGGTATCGATTCGGCGAGTATCTTTTGAGTCTGGGGAGATTTTTCGCCCTCGTCGTGACGAATCGGGCATTTCGCCGATATATGAGACATACCATGTTCAGGGCCGTGCCGAGGGGAATGTTCCGTCGCCTGGGATACGGTCTCTTTGTGGGTGTGAAGGGGGACGATGCGGCCCGGCAGGGGGGATGAGGGTGGGTGTTGATGGTATCATCAATCGATTTTTTTTAAATAAAATAAGTTGACAGTATTTTAAGACTTTGGTATATCACAAAACAAAAAGCTTAAAGTAAAACTTTATGCTTTGGTTTTGTCGGTGGATCTACCTGCCTATCCATCAATGCATGTATAACCGACTCACCCTGAAATATCATCACAAAGCCTAAAGACGACGCGTCGTTTTCCTCCCGGTCGAATCATCGCCGTACAGTCATCACATCTGAGCCCGTACCGGAGATTGCTCCCGCTTTCTATCGTATGTAACATACGTTGCTTTACATATACAACACAGGGTCAAAAAAGGAGTAATCGATGCAAAAACGCATTTGGCACAAATCATATGCTCCGGGCGTACCGACCAGTCTGGACTACGAAAAAATTACTATTTCACAGGCACTCACCCGTTCGGCGGAAGAGCATCCCAATGCCATCGCTCTCAACTACATGGGGAACAAAATCACCTACCGACAACTCAACGATATGGTCAATCAGTTCTCCAAGGCGTTGAAGGATCTTGGAGTCAAGAAAGGAGATGTGGTGGCGGTCTGTCTTCCGAATCTTCCCCAGACCATCATTACGAATCTGGCCATATTACGCATCGGCGCCGTGACGGCCCAGAACAATCCGCTCTATACCGAGCGGGAACTGGCCTATCAGCTTGATGATTCCGATGCGAAAACCATCGTTACCATGGCGCTTCTCGTCCCCCGTATCGAGAAAATCCAGTCCGAGACGAAAATTGAAAAGATTATTGCCTGCCACATCAACTCGTATCTCCCTTTTCCGATAAGACAGCTCTTCCCCCTCGTGAAAAAGCAGATGTACAGAAAGATTGAAGAGACCGAGAACCTGTATGTCTTCAAGAATCTAATAAAAAAATACTCCACCGAGCCGGTGAAGGACGAGAGCGTATGGGACGAATTGGCAACTCTCATATATACCGGCGGGACGACGGGCGTCAGCAAGGGGGTCATGCTGAGCCACTCGAACCTGAGCAGCAACGTGCAACAGTTTGCAGCCTGGTTCCCCGACCTGAAATCGGGAGAGGAGCGGTTGATCGGAACGTTTCCGGTGTTTCATTCCGCCGGATTCACCGCGATCCAGAACTTTTTTATCTGGAAGGCGTTCGAGCACCTGGTTATCCCCCGGCCGGAGCCGGCCAGCATCATCGATATGATAAAAAAATGGAAGCCGACATTTCTCCCCGGCGCCCCCACCATCTTTGTGGGACTGCTCAATGATCCGGAATTCAGGAAACTCGATTTCAGTTGCCTCAAGGGATTCTTTTCCGGATCCGCGCCCCTGGCTGCGGACACCATCCGCGACCTGCACGAGCTGACCGGCGCCTTCATATGTGAGGTCTACGGATCAACCGAAACGACCCCCATCGCCACCGTCACACCCTGGGGCGGCACCATCAAGCCCGGGACCGTGGGTATCCCCGTGCCCGATACCGATGTCAAGCTTGTGGATCCGGAAACAGGCAAGGACGTCAAGGAGATCGGCGGGGTGGGAGAGATATGCATCAAGGGACCCCAGATAATGATGGGATACCACAAGAAGCCGGAAGAGACAAAAGAGGTGTTGAAAGGTCAATGGTTCCTGACCGGGGACATGGGAACCTTCGACGAAGACGGCTATCTCTCCATTGTGGACCGCAAGAAGGATATGATCATCGCCGGCGGCTATAACATCTATCCGGTGGAGGTGGACGGGGTACTGTATGACCACCCGAAGGTCCTGGAGGCCTGTACCATAGGCGTGCCGGACGAGTATCGCGGAGAAAACGTCAAGGCGTTTATCGTTCTCAAAGAGGGTGAGACAGCCACAGCAGATGATATAAAAAACTACTGCAGGGAAAACCTCGCGGCCTATAAAATCCCCCGCATTGTGGAGTTTGTCGATGAACTTCCGAAGAGCGCGGTTGGGAAGATCCTGAGGAGAAAACTTCGGGACATGGAGCTTGAGAAGATGGGGAAAGCGTAACGGTTCATACGGCGAACAGTATGTAAAAAAAACGCCCGGGGGAATTCCCCCGGGCGTTCTGTTTTCAACTCAACGGGAAAGCTTTCTTACGATACCTTTTTAACGGTATCCTTGAGTACCTCCGCAGCTTCCTTCCCCATTTTTTCCAGAAGCTCCTTGCAGCTCATGACGTCGTTAACCAATCCGACGGACTGACCCACCATCAGCGGGGCGTCTTCCGCGTTTCCCTGCTCCCAGGCGTTCTTGATGCGCTCGCCGGCGATCAGCGGATAGAGCGCCTCGAAACCGGCTCCCTTCTCCTCCAGTTCCAGAACCTCCTCGATGATCTTGTTCTTCAGCGCCCGGCCCTGCAGACCCAGGGATCCGCCCCAGAGGACCGTTTCGAATTCCTGGCGTTTCACCAGTTCCTGGCGAATATTGTCGTGCACTTCGCAATCGGTGGTGGCCACGAATCGGGTCGCCATCATCACGCCATCGGCGCCGAGGGTGAGGGCTGCGGCCAGGGAGCGGCCGTCGGCGATGCCTCCCACCGTTACCACCGGTATTTTTACCGCACTCTTGATCCGGGGTGTCAGGATCATGGTGGTCACGTCGTCGTTGAGGGGGTGTCCGCCCTCTTCGATGCCCGCGGCGTAGATGCCGTCATACCCGGCCTTCTCGGCGTGCACGGCGTGGCGCACCGCGCCCACCTTGTGGAACATCTTGACGTTGCCCTTTTTCAGCACGTCGATAATGTCGGGTCCGATCCCCCGATCGAGGGGTGCGCCGGAAACTTCCATGCCGGCGACTCCCATGTCCGCGCATACCTCGGCGTACATCCGGTGATGACCGGGTGTGATACGCACCGACGGCAGGATCGTCAGTCCCACGAAAAAGGGTTTGTCGGTCAGTTTTTGGGTCTCTTTCACAGCGGCCCGAAAGTCTTCTTCCGTTTCATAGTTGCCTGCGGTAAGGTTGCCCAGTCCCCCGGCGTTGGAGATAGCGGCACACAGCTTCGGGGTGCATAGCCACTGCATAGCGCCGCAGATGACAGGATACTTGACGCCGAACATCTCCGTAATTGCCGTTTTGAACATCATAACCTCCTGAATCTTGGTGATAGATGAGAGTCGTCCGGCGGTTGCCGGAGCGGCTCTGAAGACTATTTCTCTCGGGCGATGGCCCGTTTCCCTACTGATTTCACTCCAAAGCATGAAGTATAACTTCAAGCTTTAACATTTTATAGCAAAGCCTTGAAACTATGTCAATCTTTTTTATTATGTTTCAGGTTTTTCATGTCATTTTTTTCACCGTACATTATATACCATTACAAAAGCCGGTACGAAGAAATTTATATGGTGACAAAAATTTCTTGCAGGTTTGTTTTTTTCATTGTATTTTTTGTGTGGATAGGTTATAAGCTTAAAGTATAAATTTAAGCTTTAAACAAACTTCCCCGCAGGCGGCAAAAGACCGACGCCTAATCATCTTTGAACATCACATCTTATGCTCATACGGTCATTCACCGCACGCCGGGCGTTGCGAAAAGTAAATTACTATATTCTCATCATTTCATGAATTACCTTTCGCTCACCATTCATCGACGCCCCGAGATCACCAAGTGTTTCGTGTCTGTTTCAAGACGGAAACATGCTATAGAGAAGTACAGATATTTTTCCACTCAGATCTATTATCAAAGGAGGTCCACATGAAGCCTGAAGACTATATGTGGGACTATCGCGATCCGTACCAGTGGATGGATCGGACCAGAAGGAGCGCATTTCCCCCGTTGATTATTACCTGCGCCATTACCGGCGGCGTCCAGGGAAAGGAAGCCCACGAGCTCCTTCCCGAAACCGCCGAAGAGCAGGCCGACGCGGTCTACGAGGTCTATAAGGCCGGCGCGGTATCGGTGCATCTGCATGCCAGAGTTCCGGATAACCTTGCCATGACCACCAACAACCCGGATGATTACTCCCGGATAAACAAGCTCATTCGCGAGCGATGCCCGGATATCATCATCAACAACACCACCGGCGGCGGCCCCCATCTCTCCACCGAGGAGCGCATGTGCTGCCTCTATGCGGACCCGGCCCCGGACATGGCCAGTCTGAACCTGGGACCGTTTGTACTGAAGGTCCCCCTGAAGGAACGGGCGGAACCTTTGCTCCATCCCCGTCCCGCGTTCACGTTTGACGCGTGCATTCCCGCAAGTTATGCCGATGTCAACACGTATGCGAAGACCATGAAGGAAAAGGGGATCAAGCCGGAAATCGAGCTGTATCATCCGGGACAGTACTGGGTGATGCAGGACCTGATAATGGAGGGGAATCTGGATGCGCCCTATATGGTGCAGTATGTGATGGGGTTTCAGACCTCGTCGTTCCCGACTCCGGCGAATGTCCTGTCTCTCATCAACGAGCTTCCGCCCCAGTCCATGTTCTCCCTCATCGGTGTGGGTCCGTACCAGTTGCCGATGAATACGCTGGGCATCATCATGGGCGGACATGTACGAGTGGGTATGGAGGATAACCTCTATTACAAAAAGGGTGAGAAGATAAAATCCAACGCGCAGCTTGTGGAACGCGTCAAGCGCATCGCAGAGGAGCTCAATCGCCCGATAGCCACAGTCGCCCAGGCGCGGGAGATGTTGGGACTTCCCCAGATTAAAAAGTAATGGTACCTAACAAAACGGACGATATGCGGGGCCGGCCCAATCGGGCCGCCCCCCGTCTTATCCCGTGCGGAGGAGGAAAGCCCAATGGCCGAATGGTTGGATAAGGTAGAAAACGTATATTTCGAAGGGCGTATTAAGGTTCCCTACAAGTGGTATGTGGGGGAGGTGGGGAGCCGGTTCCTGGTGGCCCTGAGGGATAAGAAAGAACTCTGGGGTACAAAATGCCCCAAGTGCAATAAAGTATATGTACCCCCCCAGAAGAACTGCGGCGAGTGCTTTGTGCCCGCTGACACGTGGGTCCAGGTAAAGGATACCGGTACACTGGAATCCTTTACTGTGGTCAACTATTCCCACAGCATGCAGCCCGATAAGCCCCCATTGATGTACGGACTCATCAAGCTGGACGGAGCCGACGGCTCCATGCTCCATCTTATTGGTGGTGCCGCCCCAAAGGATTTGAAGGTGGGCATGAGGGTCAAAGCGGTGTTTCGTGAGAAGCGAGAAGGGAACATTCTCGATATTTCACATTTCGCCCCGGAATAAAACAAACAAAGGAAAGATACGATGGAAAAGGTAGCCATTGTCGGGGTGGGACAGACCACCTACGAACGGCGTAAAGAGGATACCTTCGACGAGCTGGTTTTTGAGGCGGCCACCAAGGCCCTTGCCGATGCCGGCGGGGAGATCGGTGATATCGACAACATCGTCACCGTCTCCAACGATTTCTGGGACGGCAGAACCATCTCGTCCATGGCCGTCCAGGACGCCGCGGGAAGCTGGGACAAGGACATCTCCACCGTGGAGGGCGACGGAACCTTCGGCGTGCTCTACGGCATGATGCGGGCTTTGTCCGGCTCCTTCGAGACAACCCTGGTGGTGAGCCATATCAAGGGGTCCGAGGCGGTGATGAACCTGATTACCAACGCGATGTTCGATCCGATCTTTCATCGCTCACTGGGTGTCGACGCCACATCATCCGCGGCGCTTCAGGCCCGGATGTATATGGAGAAGGTCAAGGCGACGCAAGAGGATGTCGCCCTGGTGTCGGTGAAGAATCATAAGAACGCCATGAACAATCCGCATGCCCAGCTTCCGATGGAGATAGGTGTGGACGACGTGATGAAGTCGAAGATGCTCGCCGATCCCCTGAAGCTGTTGGACTGCTCGCCCATAAGCGACGGCGCCGCTGCGGTGGTTCTTGCCACGGAGAAGGGCGCCAAACGATTCAAGAAGAGCCCGGTCTGGATCAAGGGTGTGGGACATATATCCGACGCCTATACCCTGGGATATCGTGACCTGGCGAATTCCCGGGCCCTGGATGCGGCGGCGAAAAAAGCCTACAAGATGGCCGGTGTCAAGAATCCCCTGAAGGACCTGGACGTGGTTGAGCTGTACGATGCCTATTCGTACATGGAGCCGTTGTGGTACGAAGGACTGGGTATTGCAAAAGAGGGCAAGGGTGTGGAGCTGTTGAAGTCAGGCACCACAGCCATGGACGGTGACCTGCCGGTCAACCCGTCGGGCGGCGTCATCTCGGCCCACCCGGTGTTGGTGGCGGGCATGACACGGATCGTCGAGTCTGTTCTGCAGCTTCGAGGGGAGGCGGAGAAGCGTCAGGTAAAGGGCGCCAAGACCGCCCTGGCCCACGGCATCAACGGCGCCTGCGGTCAGTCTCACTGCGTGTTCGTCATGGGCGTGTAAGGGAGGATGTCATGGGAAAAAAAGTAGCGATTGTAGGTTTCGGCCAGACGTATCAGCGCAGCTCCAGAAAGGATGTAAACGGCGTTGAGCTGATCAACGAGGCGGTTCATACCGCCCTGAGCGATGCCGAACTGACCATAAATGATATAGATGCTATCGTTATCGGCAACATGGATCACTTTGAAGGGGTCAATTATGTCGATTGCTGGAGCGCTGAAGGCTCCGGCGCGGTGATGAAGCCGATTTTCAAGCTTACCACCGGCGGCACAACCGGCACAACGGTTGCCATGTGCGGCTATTATCATGTCGCCTCCGGGATGTTCGATCGGGTTCTCGCCATCGGGTGGGAAAAGAATTCCGAATCCGACACCACCGGCGCCATCGTTACCGCATTCAATCCTGTCTGGGAGCGCACGAGGTTCGGCGGGGCCATTGCCGGCCTGGCGGTTGAGGCGAGCAAGTACATGGATAATTACGGCGTAACGGAAAGGGACGGCGCCCGGGTGGCGGTGCGTGAGCGGCTCCATGCACTGAACAATCCCTATTCCCAGCTCCATCAGGAATGGATGAAGGGAATGGAGGTGGATCAGATCGTGGACCTCCTGGTGACCAGCGAGCAGAATCAGATGCTGGCCTATCCCCTCAGGATGAGCGATATGTGTCCCCGGACGGATGGGGCGGCGGCGGTGATCTTCGCCTCGGAGGATGTGGCGGAAAAGATCGCCCCGACACCGGCATGGGTGGTCTCCACGCACAACCGTCACAATTACGTCTTCCTGGGAGATATCAACTGGGATCGAAACGACACCCTGGAAACAGCGGCGAAGAAGGTGTTCGAAGATGCAGGCATCAAGGAGCCGCTCAAGGAAATTGACGTGTGTGAGCTGTATATGCCCTATTCATATGCCGGGCTGAAGTGGATGGAGTCCATCGGTTTCTGTGGGCCCGGCGAGGGGCCGAAGCTGGTATGGGACGGCGTGACCGATATGGACGGCGAGTTGCCGGTGAATCCATCCGGCGGCGTGATGAGCTCCAATCCCATCGGCGCCACCGCAATCATCCGCGTGGGAGAGGGGGCGTTGCAGATCATGGGCAAGGCAGGGGATCGCCAGGTTCAGAAGGACGTCAACTATGCCCTATGCACAGGGTTCGGCGGCTGCAACTGGGCCGACGTGATGCTGTTAGGTAAAAAGAAACCGTCGTAATGGACGTTTTTGACGGGAGATAATCATGACCCAGAAAAACGAAGGAGTCGAGCTTTTAACCATAGAGTCCGGCGAGGCATTTCAGCCCTTCAACTGGAGTGTCGGCCGGCACGGCTCGATGTTCCTGAAAGAGCTGAAGGATAACAAGGCGTTTTACGGCGTGAAGTGCCCAAAGTGCGGGAGGGTCTACGTACCGCCCAGAAAGGTCTGCGGCAGGTGTTACGTGGCGATGGATGAGCGGGTGAAGGTGTCCGATGAGGGCGAGGTCGTCGTCTGCACCATCATCCAGTTCGGCTTCGTGGACCCGAGCACCGGGTATCAGCAGCCGGTTCCCTACGGATACGCCTTCATCAGGCTGGACGGCGCCGATACGCTGCTCCCCTTCTTCCTGGACAGCACCGATCCTAAAAAAGTGAGGGTCGGCGCCCGGGTGAAGGCCGTGTTCGAGGAAAAGCGAACAGGCAGCATAGCGGATATTAAACATTTTGAAATTCTCGACTGAGAGTGACACTGAAGACCGGGGGGGCGTTGGTACTTCGAAACAAGGCGGGCGGTTTCGTCTGTCAATCGGGATGGAGGGATGACGGGAAGGCGAAAAAGGTGAGAAGGGAAGGGGACGGGTGTAAGAGAGGGGTGGGATGGATATAAGGAGTATCCTACTGCCGTAGTTTTTTCATTCCCCCGGTCTTTCATTACAATCATCACACGAAAGAGACTGTGATATGGAAAAGGTATTCTTTGAGGATTACCAGACAGGTGAAACTCTGGTATCCCCCGGCAGGACAATCACGGAGACCGATATCGTGATGTTCGCCGGGATCACCGGCGACTGGCATCCCATCCACACCAACGTGGAGTACGCCGCCAAGACTATGTTCGGCGAGCGCATCGCGCACGGTATGCTTGGGCTCACCATCGGTTCCGCCCTCGTGTTTCGCCTGGGTCCGTATGTCTTTACTCCGAAAAAATTCATCGCCTTTTACGGCATGGATAAAATCCGGTTTACCGCGCCCATCAAGATCGGTGACACAATCAGGTGCGAGGCCACAGTGGCCGAGATGAAAGAGCGGGACGAGCATACCGGCACCATTGCCTACGACGGCCGGATCAAGAATCAGCGGGACGAGGACTGCGTGATTTTCACTCCAAAGATACTGGTGGGCAGGAAAACCGAATAACGAAAAACCATTTATCGGGGATCAGGATGAATTTTGATTTGACCGACGAGCAGCGCATGCTCAAGGAGTCGGTGGCCAAGTTTGTGGACAAGGAAGTCATCCCCCGGGCGCCGGACGTCGATCAGGACGGCATCTTCCCGGAGGAGAATTTTCGCGGGATGGCGGAGCTCGGATTGTTCGGCATTTCCATCCCGGAGGAATACGGCGGTATCGGCGCCGACCTCCTTTCATGTGTGCTGGTGATGGAAGAGCTGGGCCGGGGGTGCGCCTCCACGGCGAACACCTACGGTTCCCATGCGGTGCTGTGCACGGAGAATATCTTCAGAAACGGGAATGAACAGCAGCGGAAGAAATACCTGCCGGACCTCATTGAGGGGAAGAAGATAGGCTTTATCGCCATCACCGAGCCGGAGGCGGGGTCCGATGCTCTCTCCATGCGTTCCCGGGCGGTAAAGAAGGGTGACAAATACATCATCAACGGCACCAAGATGTTCATCACCAACGGGCCGGTGGCGGATGTGGGCGTGGTCTATGCAAAGACCGATCCGGACGCCGGACACCGGGGTATCTCCGCCTTCATCGTCGAGAAGGACTTTCCCGGATTTTCTACCGGCAAGACCCTCAAGAAGATGGGGGTCAAAGGATCGCCGACAGGCGAGCTGGTGTTCGAGGACATGGAAGTGCCCGCGGAAAATCTTCTGGGAGAGGAAAACAAGGGCATCAAGGTGTTGATGAACGGCCTGGACCGGGAGCGTATCGTCTATTCCGTTACCCCCATCGGCGTGGCTCAGGGAGCCTTCGATGTGGCGTTTAAGTATGCCCAGGAGCGGGTTCAGTTCGGTACTCCCATTGTCAACTTCCAGATGGTCCAGGAGATGATCGCCGACATGGCCACGGATCTCCAGATTGGCCGCCTGGCCTGTTACTGGGCCGCCGCCCTGGCAGACAGCAAGGGTTCGGGGAGCGAAGTCCGGCTGGCCGCATCCTACGCAAAGCTCTTCGGTTCCCAGGTGGGCATGAGGGTGGTGGACAAGGCCACCCAGGTGCTCGGCGGCTACGGCTTCATCAGCGAATTCCCGGTGGAGCGGATGTATCGAGACATGAAGGGGATCGAGTTCGGAGCGGGAACCACCCAGATACAGAAGCTCATCATCGTCCGTGAGCTGTTGCGGAATGTGACATAGGATCGATCGGGGGGGGCGGAAAGGGAGGCGCAAGGGAAGGCAAAGAGGGAGGGGAAGGGGAGAGCGAAGGGAAGGGGAGAGCGAAGGGAAGGGGAGAGCGAAGGGAAGGGGAGAGCGAAGGGAAGGG